>NZ_JAJNQM010000024.1:0-39816 GCF_022227785.1 Ectothiorhodospira lacustris
ATGGGCACGAAAACGGGCCGGACCATCACCTTCCTTCGTGAAAACTTGAATCACACCTCCAATCGCATCCGAACCATAAAGACTGGTACGAGGTCCACGAACAATTTCCACCCGTTCAATCTCTGAAACCGGGAGAAACTGCCAAGCTGCCCCCCCCGTAGTCGCAGACCCCATCCGGACCCCATCAACAAGCAATAACGTGTGATCGGAATTGGTCCCACGCATGAACACACTGGTGGTTTTGCCAAATGGTCCACTTTGCGTCAGGCCGATGCCGGCCCGCCCCCGCAACAAATCCACAAACTCCTTCGGCTGCAACCGCTCGATCTCCTCCCGCTCGATCACGGTGACGGAGGCCAGGGTCTGGTCGGTGGTCTGGGCTGTGCGGGTGGGGGTGACCAGGATGGGATCCAGTTGGGCCACCTGTTCCTGGGCAGTGACGAGGGAAGGGATGGCCAGCAGCACGGCCGCCGGCAGGAAGGATCGGGTTTGCATGAGTTGTGTGCTCTCCGGCGCACCGCCCGTGCGCCATGCGGTCTTGAATCAGGACGGCATGCAGGAGAGCTGAGGCTGCAGGAGGCCCGCCCCGGCGCGCAACCACGGACGGCACTTCTCCCCAGCCGGGGAACCCGAAAAGATCGAGCCGCGCAAAGCCCTCCGCAATGCCGCGTAAGCGCATCAGGCCGGTCTCCGGGCTCGCGGGCGGGTCATGTACTGTACGACCTGGTCAAGGCACCTTCCCACGCTTGCGCGCAGTGGTGTATCGCCTTGCCGGGGATCCTGGAAACACCATGGATCCCCCACCTCGCCTACCGTTGCGGGGGCAGCGCCGGCATTGTCCATGGCCTGCTGACCATGATCGCACCGGCTTCCCGTTTCACCGGACGATTGTCACCCGTCCGGCACCTGAAGCGAGGCAGGATGATACGCAACAGGATGACCATTGGCTACCGCCGGCAGGGTTTTTTCCGGCAGGATTCATTCCCGGCAACTGCTATGATGCGTCCCTTCGAGACGCGATCACCCACCATCAGCAACCCGCAAGAAAGGCGACGATGCGCTCAAAAAAGCACCATGTATTCATAATATCCTGCATTTTATGGCTCAACGCCTGGCTGACCACGGGCACGGCCGGCCCGGTTGCCCCCACGTCGGTCCAGGTCATCGACGACCGGCAGCAGGTGGTCTCGCTCGCAGCACCGGCCGAGCGCATCATCAGCCTGGCACCCCACATCACCGAACTGCTGTTTGCCGTGGGCGCCGGTGACCGGATCGTCGGCACGGTGAGTTTCAGCGACTATCCCGAAGCCGCCGCCGACATCCCCAGGATCGGCAGCTACAAGCAGCTGGACATGGAATCCATCCTGGCCCTGCAACCGGACCTGGTGGTGGCCTGGAGCAGCGGCAATGTCCAGACCCAGGTGGAACGCCTGGCCCGACTGGGTCTCCCCCTCTATTACAATGACCCCCAGGATTTCGAGCAACTGGCCCTGGCCCTGGAACGTCTGGGCACCCTGGCCGGACGGGCACGACAGGGACAGGAGACGGCGGCGGATTTTCGCCAGGCCCTGCAGATGCTTCAGGACCGATATGGCAGCCGACCCAAGGTCACGGTGTTCTACCAAATCTGGGACCGCCCCCTCATGACCCTCAACGATCAGCACCTGATCTCCCGCGCCATCGAGATCTGCGGCGGCCACAATCTGTTCGGTGACCTGGAGGCCATGGTCCCCCGGCTGGACCGGGAAGTGGTGCTGGCCGCCGACCCGGAAGCGATCCTGGCAGGCGGCATGGGCGAGGACAGCCCGCACTGGATCGACGAGTGGCGCCGCTGGCCGGCCCTGACCGCCACCGCCCGGGATAACCTATTCTTCATCCCCCCGTCCCTGCTGCAGCGGGCCACACCGCGCATCCTGGAAGGCACCCGACTGGTCTGCGAGGCCCTGGAGACTGCCCGTTCCCGACGTCCGGAGGCGTCTGAGTGAACCGATTGGCCCTCGTGCTGCTGAGCCTGCTGGGGGCCGCCTGCCTGTCCCTGGGCATCGCCGTGGCCCTGGGCAGCGTCCCCCTGACGCCGGCCGAGACCCTGGCCGTGCTCACCGGTGGCGGCGAATCTCTGCATCGAACCCTGATCCTGGAACTGCGCCTGCCCCGCGCCCTGGCGGCCTTTGCCACCGGCGGTCTGCTGGCGGTGGCCGGGGCGCTGATGCAGGTACTGCTGCGCAACCCTCTGGCTGACCCCTATGTGCTGGGGCTGTCCGGCGGCGCGGCGGTGGGGGCGTTGCTGTCCATGCTGGCGGGTCTGGGCATGATCATGGTATCGGGGGCGGCCTTTGCCGGCGCCCTGCTGTCCACCCTCATCGTCTTTGGCCTGGCCCACGGCACCGGAAGCTGGACCCCCACCCGCCTGCTGCTGACGGGGGTGGTGGTGGCAGCAGGCTGGGGCGCCGTCATCAGTTTTCTGCTGGCGGTCAGCCCCACCACCGAGCTGCCGGGGATGCTCTACTGGCTGATGGGGGATCTGTCCCATGCCCACAGCCCCTGGCCGGCCTGGATCGTGCTGGTGATCGTCGTGCTGGCGGCCCTGCCCCTGGGGCGCAGTCTCAACGTGCTGGCCCGGGGACCACTGCAGGCGGCGGCCCTGGGTGTTGCCGTGCGCCCCCTGGAATGGACCCTCTACGGGGTGGCGGCCCTGGTTACGGCGACGGCGGTCACCATGGCGGGCAGCGTGGGTTTCGTGGGCCTGATCGTGCCGCACATGTTGCGCCTGGTGCTGGGCAATGACCAGCGCCTGATCCTGCCGGCCTCGGCCCTGGCCGGCGGCATCCTGCTCACCCTGGCGGACACCCTGGCCCGCACCCTGATCGCACCGCAGCAGTTGCCGGTGGGCGTGATCACCGCCATGCTGGGCGTCCCGGTGTTCCTGTACCTGCTCTACCGCAGCCGTTGAGATGAGCGACTCCCGACTTCTTCAGCCAGCCCCCGCGCCCCTGCTGACCCTCATGGACCTGGTGGTGGATATCCCCGGTCGCACCGACGGCGCCCCCTTGAACCTGCAGATCCGGTCCGGTCAGTGCTGGGGCATCCTCGGCCCCAACGGGGCCGGCAAGAGCACCCTGCTGCATACCCTGGCCGGTCTGCGACCGCCCCGACATGGCGGCATCGACCTGGAGGGGCGATCCCTTCAACGCCTCCCCCGCCGTCGCATCGCCCGGCTGCTGGGCATCGTGTTCCAGGACCATCAGGACGGCTTTCCGGCGACGGTGCTGGAAACGGCCCTGATCGGCAGACACCCTTACCTGCGCCCCTGGGAGATGGAGTCGGCCCAGGACCATCAGGCCGCCCTCAAGGCCCTGCGACAGGTGGATCTGGCCGGGATGGAAACCCGTCTCATCGCCACCCTCTCCGGCGGCGAGCGCCAGCGCCTGGCCATTGCCACCGCCCTCACCCAGGACCCGCGCATCTTCCTGCTGGACGAGCCCACCAACCATCTGGACCTGCACCATCAGGTGGCGGTACTGGACATCGTCCGCCGTGCCGTGGCCCAAGGACGCAGCGCCGTCCTCACCCTGCATGACGTCAACCTGGCCGCCCGCTACTGCGATCACCTGCTGCTCATGTACCCCGGCGGCGAGGCCTGCTGGGGAACCACCCGGGAGATGCTGGTACCCAACGCCCTGGAACGCCTCTACGGACAGGCCCTGGTCACCGGCGAGGTGGAAGGCATGCCGGTGTTCTTTCCCCGAACCGATCTGCCGGAGTTATCCAAGACTGATTAGGCTTTTGACGCTCGAGTGTTTTCCACCGAAGCATTGATGATGTCGAATATCTGATCCAGATATCGCCCTTCGGCCGCTTCCGTTGCTTGTCGGATATAGGTAGGAATCACTTCCAGGAATTCCACTTTGCTAGTCGGCATGAACTCCAACAAAGCTTCCAACATCGCAGGACGCAGCAGACGTTTAATATCAGGCGTGTCCGGAACCTCTCTACGGATCACTTCGCGATCAAATCTTATCAGCCTTTCCTTCAGATTACCTTCGTCAAATGCAAGCAGATCAAGCTGTGCTTCTTCTAGTTCGACCTCTTCAATGATTTTCTCTATCTTATCGACCTCGGATTCTTGCACATGCTCGACAGGGGCGATGGGTGATTTTAATTCATGTAGCTCGCGAATAATCGGACCCAACTCTCCTTGCGGATTCTTGAACCAATCCGTCGACCATATTCGACGGATACGCCACCCAAGGCGCTCAAGAATCGTCTGGCGCAGACGGTCTCTGTCCCGCGCAGATTTCGCGGAGTGATAGGTCGCCCCGTCACATTCGATACCCATCAGATAACGACCTGGATTGCCAGGGTCAATTACAGCAACATCAATAAAGAATCCGGCGACACCCACTTGAGGGATGCATTCAAAACCCTTGTCACGCAATGCGGCCATGACTGATATTTCGAAGTCACTATCAGGATCTCTGCCCGTATAATGCTCGGTCCTATGAAGAATGCCGGTTTCGCAGTAACTCAGAAATTCACGTAGAGCCTGAATACCACGTTTACTTGTAGGACTGACGACTATGTCATCCGAACCCATTGAACTAAATATATGCATCCTCTTTTTGGAGCGAGTAAACAATACATTGAGGCGGCGCCAACCCACATCGGAGTTGATGGGGCCAAATCTCTGATACACCTTGGCACCAGGCTCGGGTGGCCCATAGGTCATGGAGATAAAGATCACATCGCGCTCGTCACCTTGCACATTCTCTAGATTCTTGATGAATAGGGATTCACGTCGCGCCGCATCCTTATCAAGCCACTCCTGAAATACCGGATCGTCTTTTGCCAGAGTTTCGATCGCACGTTCGATATGCTGGCGTTGCTCCGCGCTCATCGCAACCACGCCGAGGGTTTCATCCGGACGATAGCGAAAATGCTCTCTAACAGCTTCTGAAATGATCTTCGCCTCTTCAAGATTTTTTCTGTTCACAAAACATCCGCGTGGTATGCGGGAGTAGTGAATGCCGTAATCATCCGTTCGTTTGTGTGGTGAGGGGAACAATACCAAATCGCTATCGTAGAACGAGTAGTTTGAAAAAGCGATCAAACTCTCATGCTGGGAACGATAGTGCCAACGCAGACGACGGGCTGGAAACATTGGCCGTGTGGCATCCAGAATACTCTCCGACTCTTCGATGCCCGTCGGGTCTTCTTCGCCATCATCGATGATGCGGTCAAAGAAACTGGTTGGCGGTAACTGCTTGGGATCACCGACCACCACCAACTGTGCGCCACGCGCTACCGCACCTAGAGCGTCTTGTGGCTTTATCTGTGAGGCTTCGTCCATCACTACCAGATCAAATGCAATTGTTCCAGGCGTCAAGTACTGGGCAACAGACATCGGCCCCATCATGAAGCAGGGTTTCAATGCGACCAGTGCATTGCCAGACCTTTGCAGCAACTGCCGAATAGGTATATGCCGTGACTTTTTTCCACACTCATGTTCCAGCAAAACGCGTTCTGTTCTTTCGCTTACCCGCGCTGCCATATTTCCAATAGGAATCTTGGCTTGATCTATCTTCCAGGCGATCTGCTCACATTGCAGCTGTTTCAGTTTGTTATCGTATTCTTTGAATTTATCCTGAACGGCTTCCTGAGAATGGCCTGAAAATCGCCCGAGCTCAGGGTCTTCGCGCAGAATCTCTCGAGCCAAAGCATCAAACACCCCTGCCTGATAGGCATCCTCCACTTGCTCGATATCTATTTTCGAGTTTTCCACAACATCGGCAAGGCGCGACATACCAAGAGCTTCAAGTTGTTCACGCAGGCGCACATAATCGAGCCAACTTTGCAGGGTTTCACCGTTATCCAAGGCTAGTTGATTTCGCGTAACCAGCTCATCCAGTCGATCACCGGGTCGACTCATCCATGCCTCACGATCCAGTTGAACCAATGTGGAATAAGCCTCGTATCCGGACTTCTCCGATTTCACCACTGCCCGCAATATTCGGGCATGATGATCCAGCGCAGCAAAAGATGTCCTGGTCGGTGTCTTGTAGATATGCTGAATCAGTGCCTCATTGCTCAACTTGTCATCCACACAGGTGGCAATCTCCAGAGTGTTACGCAACATGGATAGGCCAGCGGAATTGTCCGTATTGATTCCCGGATTAAGACCAAGCCGGCCTTGGAACAACTTGGTATCAAAATCTGCGGCCTGCCACTTTTCTACCATATGCTTCAGCATCCCGATCTGTTCGATCCGGTCTGCAAGATCAGCTATTGAAAGCGCGCCATCGTTCGTCAAGGGACCGCATGCCCGGACAGCCTCATTCACTTCACGGATCAAACGCGGGATAATGCATCGCTCTCCAATCAGCAGCGCATCTCCGGCTTGAAGTTCCATCACCGGAGCAAATACTTCCTTCAGGCTACCCAAATCATCCAGAAGGTCTTCTAGCTGTGTTTGCATGCCCCGATCGGCCAGTGACCGCACAGCCTTGGCAAGGCTCGGCGCCAATGCGAGGATGGCGTCTCCGATCGGCACCTTCTGTCCGAAACCAACGCCATACTGCTGGCGAACCCGCTTATACCACTCGCGCAGGGATTCCAGTGCTGACAAGTCCGTATCAACCCCCCGCATATGCTCGCCAAGCGCATCTTTGTAAGCCGTATTTTGCTCAAGCCTTGATCGCTTTCCGGCAAACGAGGCCACATCATCCAAGGCATCCAGCATGGTCGGCAACTTCACCTGCGGATTGGCTGCATGACCCAAGAGTTCCTTTCTTGCCTTGCGCCAGCCCCCCTTGAACCAACGGAAGGCACCACCTCCTGCCAGTATGGCGCCAAGCCGTCGAATCTCGTTTTCCTCTGGAATCGCGTCCAGCGCAAAGCCCCCTCGAACTTTGTCATGTAGTTCCTGGAGTTCATCCAGATCTACGCGAAGTCTGGGCAATAGCTCGTCCAAATCCTCGTTTTCGAACAATTCGTCACGATATTTCCAGTGTGAAGGATTCAGGCTGGCAATCAACTTTATGACAGTCTTGAATTCGGCCAGACCTGACTCGCTCATCGTCAAATGCCTGGCTGCAGGCTCGCCGAGGGCTGACGATACGCCATGTAATGTTTCTTCAAGCTGATTGAGCTGTTCCTGGATTGCAGCAAGGAGGTTGATTGCCTTCGCCAGATCTCCCAGCTTAATATTTGGCCCAACAAGTTGTTTGAGTTTTTCATTAGCGGACAGCAAACCATCGACAACTGAAAGGTCCTGAAGAACCTGAGGCCCTGTCACCTTTGCCAACGAACAATATAGCTCCTGGATATTTTCAAACAACCTCAGATAGAGCTGAGTTTTCTTCAGCACATCCCCCCGGAGCACCGGCAACCGCTCTAAAATCTCGTCACCTTTCAAGGAAGGAATCATTTCCAGATTGGCCAAGAAGACCTGGATAGTACCCACGCTAACGGCAATACAGGATGCCTCGCAATTGAGCGTCTCGGCAATGGCCTTTCGTTGATCCTGAAGCTCCTGCAATGAACCTTGCCAATTGACAAGCAACCCTTTCACTCGATCCTGATCAAAGATCTGCAGATCACCATTGCGGACGCCATACCATGGATGATCCTGCAAGGCGGCATCTGCCCCCAGTTGCTGTGCCACGGCCCGGTATACCTTGCGATAGGCCTGAACCTGATCTTCATTACGGCGCTGCGCGGCGGCATCGTAGTTGCTTCCATCATAGCCATCAGGATGTAACAGTTCCGGGTTTAGGCTGACTGAACTACGGTAGCGCGTGGCTGCCATTAAAATCTCGTGCAGCGTCTTTCCGGTATTCTTCCAAGGTCTATTGATCTTTTCGGCGTGGGTCTTCAGCGCAGTCTTCAGTTCCTCATAACGAGCGATATCAACTTCTATATCTTTAGGCTTACGGTAGCGACCATTCTTTTTCAGGCGATCTTCCACCTCGTCGAGCACCTTGCGTTTCTGCGACTTGTGGCTATGGAGTTCGAGGCAGAACTCACCTAATCCCGCAGCATCCAAACGACTGCGAACCACCTCAAGCGCAGCGAGCTTTTCAGCTACAAACAACACTTTCTTTCCCTTCGCCATCGCTGCGGCGATCAGATTAGTGATGGTCTGTGATTTGCCAGTTCCGGGAGGTCCTTCTATAACAAGATCCTTGCCATCAACGGCATCAATAAGTGCACTATGCTGGGAGCTATCCGCATCATCAATCAGTGGATAATTCGCATGAATTTCTTCCAATTCATCGATGAGATATTCTTCACCAAAGCCTGGAGACCCCCCTGATCCTCCATCTTGATCAACCTCCTTCCCGTAGCCTGACAAAAAGCGGGACACCACCCTATGATCCGCAATATTTGCATGCTCCGGCCAGCGGTCTGGATCTAGGTCCAGATACATAAGCAATTTACTAAAGTTAAGCAGGGCCAGCGAGATATAGCGACGCAAACGCCAGCGCGGCTGATTATCCTTGATGAGTTCCTTGACTTCCCTAAAGTAATCCTCTGGAACCGTATTTTCATCAAGATCCGGCAGCGCCATGGCGAAGTCGGCGCGCAGTTTTTCTCGCAATGAAAGATTGGGGATGATGTCCTCCCCGGAATAGCTCAGGGTGTATTCATAGGTGCGGGTATCCAAGTTAAGTCGCCCTTTATGAAGGCGAACCGGCACCAGGAAAAGCGGTGCCATGCGGGCACTATCGCTATTGGAGTTTTCATACCATTCGAGAAATCCGAAGGCCAGGTAAAGAATATTGGCCCCCATCTCCTGGATGCCGGACTCAGCTGCCAGCAAAAGGCTCTTGAGGCATGCCTCCATCTCGTAGGGATACAACAAGGTCTGAATGACATTGTCCGAATGTTTTCCCCCGTCATCTTCAACTGATGATTCTGGCACCTCGTAGCTAGTGGCAAAGCCGAGCTGCCTGGCCCACTCCTCGGCACTCGGATCGTTACGTAGTCGCACTACCCGCTGGCTTTCCTCTTCGATTTCGAGATATCCCGCAGAAATCAACTCTTTTTCGGTCGGCTCGGGAATCGCTGCGAAGCGCATCTCCTTTTCCGCCAAAAGCTTTCCCACCAACTGGTTCGGAAGCTCATCAATGACACGCAGGCTACCGGCCTTGCTGTGGCGGAAATTGATCAACCGATTACGCGCCGTCAGATCCAAAAGCCGCACTCGTAGATTTTCAAGCGCTTGGTAGGCCTGTGTTTTTTTTACATTTAGTCCTTGGTTCATCGGTACGCCTTGTATACCAACATATAAGCGATTATCTGCATGGGCAGCATTGCACAAGACCTTTATCGTGGGGAATGTAATCTTGAGGGGCTGACAAGCAGGCCATGGGCGACACTCTGGAACGTGCAAACAGCCTTTGCGGGTTTCTTCAGCGATTGCGCAGTCATGCCGGGGGGTCCTTGGCGAGCGTATTTGGCCGAACATAGCCTGACTTTCGGTTCTGTTTCAATGCTTCGCCCGCACTCAGGCCTGCCTTCTCGCAGGCCGCTGTCAACGCGGTGTTTCATCCGCCATTTTTCAATCCCTTAACATCCTCATGCCTTGAGCATGCGGCATGGATCAGGCCGCGGCATTTCCCCCAATGATGGGTGCAGCGGCCCGGGCAGTCCACCACCATGGCGCCCTGGGCAAGGCAGAACGGATTCTTTATTAAGCAAACACTGAATTACCCCCTCAACCCGGCTACAATGCCTGTTCACCTCAGCCTTCGCCCGCCCATGACCCTGCCTCCCCGCATCAAGCGCTTCCTGCCCCTGATTTTGCTGGCCATCGGCATCGGCGGATTCGTCCTGCTGCTGATCACCCGTCCCACCGAGCCGCCCCGACAGGTGGCGGAGCGGGTGTGGCGGGTCACGGCTGAAGAGGTGACGCCCCGGTCCCTGTCACCCCAGGTCGATCTCTATGGTCATGTGGGTTCCCCACGGGTCGCCGGCCTGCGCGCCGCGGTGGAGGCGGATGTGGCCCAGGTGTCGGCGGAAGAAGGTCGCCGGGTCGTAGCCGGTGACACCCTGGTGATCCTGGATGACCGGGAACTGGTGCTGCTGGTACAGCAAAGGCAGGCGGATCTGGATGATCTGCGGGCACAACTGCAGGTCCTGGAACGCAGCCATGCCCGTGATCGGGAGGCCTTGACCCGGGAGCGCACCCTGCTGGAGTTGGCGGAACGCGGCGTGAACCGGGCCCAGGACCTGCTCAATCGCAACCTGGGTTCCCCCGCCACCCTGGAAGAGGCCCAGCGCAATCGGGAGCAACAAGCCCTGGCCGTGGCCAATCGGCAGCTGGCCCTGGATGATTACGAAGCCCGCCGGGAACAGCAGCGGGCACGCATCCGCCGCGCCGAGGCCCAGCTGGCCCAGGCCGGGCTGGACCTGGAACGCGGTCACATCCGCGCCCCCTTTGATGGTCGCGTCGCCCGGGTTGATGTCGCCCCCGGTGACCGGGTACGGGTGGGCGATGCCCTGGTAACCCTGTTCGATACCCAGGCCCTGGAGGTGCGCGTCCCCATCCCCGCCGCCCATCTGCCGGCGGTGCGCCAGGCCCTCGAAATGGAATTACCACCCACTGCCCAAGCCCGGGTGGATGGCCTGACCCTGGCGCTTGAACTGAGCCGACTGGCGGGTGAGACCGGGGCCGGCAGTGCCGGCGTGGAAGGGTTGTTCCGGATCATCTCGGATACCCGGGACGTCCCCCTGGGACGCTTTGTCAGCCTGCGCCTCTCCCTGCCACCCCGCGAGCAGGTGGTGGCCCTGCCCTTCGAGGCCCTGTATGGCCTGGATCGAGTCTATCGGCTGGAAGACGGACGCATGCAGGGCCTTGCGGTGAGACGGCTGGGCGAATGGGTGGACGAGGACGGCCGCGAACGCATCCTGGTATCCGGCGAGGCCTTGCGGGCGGGCGACCGGATCATCACCACCCGACTGCCCAATGCCATTGACGGCCTACGGGTCAGCGCGGAGGCTGACTGATCCATGGCCCGTTCCCGTGGTGTGATCCCCTTCTTCCTGCGGCATCCGGTGGCGGCCAACCTGCTGGTGGCACTGATGCTGCTGTCCGGTTCGTGGGCACTGATCAAGCTCAATACCCAATTCTTCCCCAGTTTTGCCCTGGATTTCGTCACCGTACAAGTGGTCTGGACCGGCGCCGGCGCGGAGGACGTAGAGACCGGCATCACCATCCCTCTGGAACAGGAACTGCGCACCGTGGACGGCCTGCGCACCCTTACCTCTACCTCGGCCCTGGGGGTGTCCTCCATCACCCTGGAATTCCAGGCCGGCACCGACATGACCCTGGCCACGGACCAGGTCAAGGATGTGGTGGCCCAGCAGCGCAATCTGCCGGAAACCGCCGAGACCCCCATCGTCAATCGCATCATCCGCTACGAGCCCATCGCCCGGGTACTCATCAGCGGCCCCAGCGACCTGCGTGAACTGCGCCCCCTGGTACGGGAATTCGAACGTCAGCTGCTGGATCGGGGCATCGCCCGCATCGACTTCTCCGGCCTCCCGGAAGAAGAAATGGCCATCCAGATCCCCACCGCCCGGTTGCTCGATCTGGGCATGACCCTGGGCCAGGTGGGAGGACGGATCGCCGAACTCTCCCGCGACCTGCCCGCCGGCATGGTGGGCCGGGACGACAGCGCCCGGCAACTACGCAGCCTGGAACAGGGTCGGGACGAAATGACCTTTGCCCGCCTCCCCCTGCGCAGCGATGGGGAAGGCGGCCTGATCCTGCTGGGGGACGTGGCGCATATCGAGCGCCGCCCCCGCGACAACCAGGTGCTGGTGCGCTACCAGGGGGAACCGGCGGTGGAGATGTCCCTGCAACGGGCGGAACGGGATGATGCCCTGGATGCCTCCCGCATCCTGCTGGACTGGCTGGACGAGGTGCAGGGGGAGCTATCGCCGGGGGTACAGATCCATGTCTATGACCAGTTCTACGAACCCCTCGTGGAGCGCATCGGCCTGCTGCTGAAAAACGGGGCCGGCGGGCTGATCCTGGTACTGGCGATCCTGTTCCTGTTCCTCAACGGCCGCCTGGCCCTGCGGGTGGCCCTGAGCATCCCCGTCTCCTTCACCGCCGCCTTCCTGGCCCTCTGGGCCCTGGGCGGCAGCATCAACATGATGTCCCTGTTCGGCTTCATCATGTCCCTGGGCATCATTGTCGACAATGCCATCGTAGTGAGTGAACATGCCTACACCCAGTATCAACGGGGCATGAGTGCGGCCCAGGCGGCACAGCGGGGCGCGCAGCGCATGATCGCCCCGGTGATCTCCGCCTCCCTCACCACCGTGGCTGCCTTCCTGCCGCTGATGCTCATCGGCGGTATCATCGGCAACATCCTCTTCGATATCCCCCTGGTGGTGATCTGCGTCATCCTGGCCACCCTGGTGATCAGCTTTCTGGTGCTGCCCTTCCATCTCAAGAATAGCCTGGAAAAGGTCAAGCCACCCCGCCCCGGCTCCTTCCGCGACCGCTTCGACCGGCGCTTCGATGCCTTCCGGGAAGGGCCCTTCCGGCGGCTGGTCACCCGGTCAGTGGGTCATGCCGGGATTACCCTGACCGGTGCGGTGGCGGTCCTGATCCTGGCCATGGGGCTGCTGGTGGGCGGCCGTATCGGCTTCACTTTCTTCCCCGCCCCCGAGGGTACCGTGGTTACGGCCGCCGCCCACTTCGTGGCCGGCACCCCACCGCAGCGGGTGGAACGCTTTCTGACCCACATGGAATCCACCCTCTACGAGACTGAATCCGAGCTTGGCGGCGACCTGATCCGCAACGTGGTGGTCTCCCTGGGCAAGGGGGTCGATGGGGGCGGCCCGGTACAGGCTCCCCGGGGGGACCAGTTCGGCGCCATCCTGGTGGAGCTGGTCTCCCCGGACCAGCGGGACGTGCGCAATGCCCGGTTCATCCGCGAGTGGCAGTCACGCATCCAGCAACCCGCAGGGATCGAACTGTTCAGCATCACGGAGCGCCAGGCCGGCCCGCCGGGGCGGGACGTGGACATCCGTCTGACCGGGGCGGACCCGGAACGACTCAAGGCGGCCGGGCTGGAACTGGCGGAGACACTCAATGATTTTCCCGGTGTCTTCGCGGTGGAAGACAACATGCCCTATGGCCGGGAACAGCTCATCTACCGGCTTCGGCCCGAAGGACTGGCCCTGGGCCTGACCACGGAATCCCTCGGCGGCCAGTTGCGTCATGGCTTCGACGGGGCGCTGGCGCAGATCTTTCAGGAGGGACTGGAAGAGGTGGAAGTGCGCGTGATCCTGCCGGATGACGAGCGTCACCGCAGCGTCACCCTGGAGCGTTTCGCGGTGATCCTGCCCGGCGGCGGCATCGCCCCTCTGGACACGGTGGCCGAGTTCCAGCCGCGCCAGGGGTTCGAGACCCTGCGCCGGGCCGATGGCCGATTGGCCATTTCCGTGTCCGCCGAAGTGGACCGGGCGTTGAACAATGCCGGTCGGGTCCGTGAACAGCTCGCGGCCGACGTGCTGCCCGCACTGGCCGAGCGCCATGGGGTGGCGTGGTCTTTCGAAGGCCGGGCCGCGGACCAGGCGGAGACCCTGGCAGACATGCGCATGGGCCTGATCTTCGCCCTGGCCCTGATCTATCTCACCCTGGCCTGGGTGTTCGGGTCCTACGGCTGGCCGTTGGTGGTCATGGCCATCATCCCCTTCGGCCTGCTGGGGGCCCTGGCCGGGCACTGGCTCCTGGGTATGGAAATGACCATCCTGTCCCTGTTCGGGCTGTTCGGGCTGACTGGGATCGTGGTGAATAACTCCATCATCCTGGTGAGTTTCTATCAGTCCCTGCGGGCGGAAGGCCTGGCCCAGGACGTGGCCATCGTGGAGGCCTCCTGCCAGCGCCTGCGGGCGGTGCTATTGACCTCGTTCACCACCATCGCGGGACTGGTGCCGCTATTGTTCGAGCGTTCGGTGCAGGCCCAGTTCCTGATCCCCATGGCGGTGTCCATCGTCTTTGGCCTGGCGGTGGCTACGGTGCTGGTCCTGGTGGTGATCCCCGCCCTGCTGGCGGTGCATGAGCGATGGGTGAACCGCTGAACAAGTCCCGTCACCCCCATGTCCCCTTCCGTCACTCCCGCGAAAGCGGGAGTCCAGGGGAGAGGCACAGTCCGCAACTGGATTCCCGCTTTCGCGGGAATGACAGAGACCAGCAGGAGGCAGCGAATCCGGAAATTTAGACTGGATTCCCGCTTTCGCGGGAATGACGGTACTTCACGGACTGCTTCGTCTTTTCCGTTATTCAGAACCGCTGTTCCAGCAACAGCGCGCCCCCTTCGTTACGCATGTCCACATGGTCCAGAAAACTCATGCCCAGCAGGGCCATGCCGGGCTGATCCCCCGGCAGCACGAAGGCCGGAACGTTGCGCTGCTCTATCCCGCCCACCCGTACCCGGTCCAGGTGAATGCGGTGCGCCCATTCAGTACCCGAGGCCGTCTGCACCCGAACCTGAGCGCCGCGGGCGTAGTCGAGCCCCAGGCGACGGGCTTCCACGGCACTCAGGGCAATGGCTGAGGCACCGGTGTCCACCAGGAAGGTGACGGCATGGCCGTTGACGGCCCCAGGCGTGGTGAAGCCCCCCGAACTACCGCGATAGATCCGCGCCTGACTGATGGCCCGGGGCTGGAATTCCCCTCCGGCACGGCCGCCGATGCCGATCTGGCGCTGACGCCCCTCCAGCTCAATGAGTACGGTCCCGCCGCGACTGTCGGTGCTGATCAGGCGCACACCCTCCTCGGACGTCTCACCCAACCGCAGCACCTGCCGTTGTCCGTCCAGGGCCATCACGGCGCGATCGGAAAAGACCCCCATCAGATGGATGTCCAAGGCGGCAGCGGGGGCAGCCAGGGGCACCAAAAGCAAGATCAGCCGGGGAAGATGGTGCGTTTTCATGGAGTAGCGAAGGTGAAGGCCAGTAGTTGCAGCACCACCAGAGCATAGACCCCCGCCAGCAGGTCATCCACCATGATGCCGGTGCCGCCTTCCACCCGCCGGTCCAGCCAGCCGATGGGCCAAGGCTTGAGCACATCGAAGATCCGGAACAGTACGAAACCCACCAACACCCAGATCCAGCCCGCCGGCGCGGCGATCATGGTGACCAAAAAGCCGGCGAACTCGTCCCAGACAATGCCGGGATGATCATGCACCCCCAGACGCCGGGAACTCTCGCCGCAGAGCCAGACACCGACGCCGATCACGACCAGGGTGGCCAGCAGATAGCCCCACAAGGGCAGGCCCGATAACAGCAGGTACAGGGGGATGGCGGCCGCCGTGCCCGCCGTTCCAGGGGCCTTGGGTGACAGACCGCTGCCAAAGCCAAAGGCCAGAAAATGCACCGGATCGGTGAGAATCCGGCGCGCGGGGATGGGGGCTGGTTTTGATTGGCTCATGAGGACTCCGCGGTCTGAAAATGATCATAGCCGCCCCGATCCAACGCCAGCCGGTCACCCACCGAGTCCAGCACGCGCAGCCCCGGCTCGGCCTCAATCACGCCGATCTCCGCCACCGGACAGCCCGTTCCCGCCAGACGCTCGTGTACCAGCGCCACCTGCGGCTGGGGAACCGTGAACAGGAGCTCGTAGTCATCCCCCCCTGCCAGAGGCAATGACCAGTCAACCCGCTCCGCGGGCATGTGGGCCAGAAAGGCAGCGGACAGGGGCAAATCGGATGTGCGCAGGGTTGCCCCCACCCCGGAGGCCGCCAGGACATGGCCCAGGTCCTGGCAGAGTCCATCGGAGATGTCGATGCAGGCCGTGGCCAGACCGCGCAGGGCCAACCCGGCCGCCATTCGGGGTGTGGGCCGATCCAGGCGCCGGCGCAGCGGGTCATCGGGATCGAGGGGTTGACCGGCCAGGAGCCGTTGCAGCGCCAGCGCCGCATCCCCCGGTGTGCCCGTGACCATGATGCGATCTCCCGGGCGGGCACCCCGACGGCGCAGGGCGGCGCCTGCCGGTACCACGCCCATGATCTGGACCGTGATGGACAAAGGTCCCCGGGTGGTATCCCCGCCCACCAGTTCCACCCCATGCTGCCCGGCCAGGTTCAACAGGCCCCGGGCAAAGCCCTCGAGCCAGTCCGGCTCCTGCTCCGGCAGGGTCAGGGCCAGGGTGATCCAGCGGGGTGTGGCGCCCATGGCGGCCAAATCGCTCAGGTTCACCGCCAGGGCCTTGTGACCCACGGCGGCCGGGGGCGTCTGCGGGGGAAAATGGACCCCACGGATCAGGGTGTCCACCGATACCGCCAACTCATGCCCCGGCGGCACCCGCAGCAGGGCCGCATCATCCCCCACCCCCAGTACCACATCCGTGTGCCTGGGGGCCTGGGTGAAATAGCGGCGGATCAGGTCGAATTCCTTCACAGGCGAAAACTAGCGGATCGCCACCTGGGCCGCCACCTTGTCGATGACCCCGTTGATGAAACGATGGCCCTGTTCCGCACCGAACTTCTTGGCCAGGGCCACCGCCTCGCTGATGGCCACCTTGTAGGGCACATCGGGGCAATGTTGCAGTTCATAGGTGGACAATCTCAGGATGGCCCGCTCCACCGGATCCACCTGTTCCATCGGGCGGTCCAGATGGGGCTCCACCAGGGCGTCGATGGCCTTCACCTGCTCGGTCACCCCCAGCAGGATCATGCGGAAATATTCCCAGTCCGCCTTTTCCATCTCCGGGTCTTCCTTGAACTGGGCCAGGATGTCCTTGGGGTGGTAGCCGGTCAGCTGCCACTGGTACAGGGCCTGCATGACCAGACGTCGGGCATGGCGCCGGGCGTGGGTCAGGCGGCGGTGATCCATGGAACGGGGCTGGCTCATGCTCTGAGTGACCTGATCAGGCTGACCATCTCAAGGGCGCCCAGGGCGGCATCGGCGCCCTTGTTGCCGGCCTTGGTGCCGGCCCGCTCGATGGCCTGTTCGATGGTGTCCGTGGTCAGTACGCCGAAGGAAATGGGCAGACTGTACTCCAACTGGATCTGGGCCAGGCCCTTGGTGGCCTCGCCCGCCACATAGTCGAAATGGGGGGTGGAACCGCGGATCACGCAGCCCAGGGCGATGATGGCGTCGTACTTGCCGGAAGCGGCCATCACCTTGACCGCCAGGGGCAGTTCATAGGCACCGGGCACCCGCGCCACAGTCAGGTTCTGGGCCTGCACGCCGTGACGCAGCAGGGCATCCTCGGCCCCTTCCAGCAGGCGCTCGACAATGAAGGAGTTGAAGCGGGACAGTACCAGGCCGACGCGCACGTCGGACAGGTGGGTGAAGGTCCCTTCATGGGTCTGGATAGCTGAATTCATGACGGCAGCACTCTTGAATCAATCGTTGACGTATTCGACCACTTCGAGCCCGAAACCACCGAGCCCATGGAAGCGTTTGGGGGAGGACAGCAGACGCATCTTACGGATACCCAGGTCCTTGAGGATCTGCGCGCCGATCCCATGGGTACGCAGTTCGGCCGGCTCCTGGTCGTCTTGTGCCGGCTGGCTGGGCTGGCGGCTGCGCAGGGCCATCTCCCGCAGGCGACGGACCATTTCCCGGGGGCTTTCCGGCTTGTGAATAACCACCGCCACACCGGACCCTTCCGCCTCGATGCGGGCCAGTGCCGCCCGCAGGGGCCAGCCGCAGTTGGGTCCCCGGTAGGCCAGGGTATCGCACAAACCACCGCCCAAGTGGACACGCACCAGGGTGGGTGTATCGCCGTCCACCTCACCTTTGACCAGGGCGAAGTGCAGGGCCTTGTCCACCGTATCCTCATAGGCGATGAGACGAAACTCACCGAACTCGGTGGGAAACGGACTTTCCGCCACCCGCTCCACGCTGCGCTCGTTCTCGATGCGGTAGCGGATCAGGTCCTCGATGGTGCCCATCTTCAGACCATGCTCAGCGGCAAAGCGCTCCAGGTCCGGGCGTCGGGCCATGGAACCGTCCTCGTTAAGAATCTCGACGATCACCGCCGCCGGCTCGAACCCCGCCAGGCGGGCATAGTCGCAACCGGCCTCGGTATGCCCGGCCCGCACCAGCACCCCACCCGACTGGGCCATGAGGGGGAAGATATGGCCCGGCTGGACCAGATCCTCGGGACGGGCGTTGGGCGCCACCGCGGTACGCACCGTGTGGGCGCGGTCATAGGCGGAGATCCCGGTGGTCACCCCTTCCGCCGCCTCGATGGAGACGGTGAAGTTGGTGGCATGCTTATCGTTGGTATCCCCCACCATCAGGGGCAGCTTGAGCTGACGACACCGTTCCCTGGTCAGGGTCAGACAGATGAGACCGCGCCCGAAGCGAGCCATGAAATTGATGTCTTCGGGCCGGGTCAGGGAGGCGATCATGAGCAGATCCCCTTCGTTCTCCCGGTCCTCGTCATCGACGATGATCACCATTCGACCCTGACGCAGGTCTTCGATGATTTCTTCTGTGGTATTGAATGACATAGGCAACCGCCGGCAGGGATTTGGAACAAAATCCGGGGATCGGATCACATCTGATGCTTGCGCTCGGCCAGAAAGCCCAGCAGCAGGAAGGCGCCCACCACCACGGGGGCCATCCATCGGGTATCCACCATGAGCATGGCATCGGCCAGCATGGGGGTGAGAAAGACGGTTACGGCACCATAGCCGAAGGCACACATGAGCACGAAACCCACCAGGCGGATCAGACGGTGATAAGACCGCAGGATCATCTTCACCATGCGGTTGATGTCATTGCCGTAGATCACCAGCACAGTGGCCACGAAGGCCAGTGCAATCTGGCCCACATAGCCGCGTACCCAACTACCCGCCTGCAGCAGGGTATCATCCAGCCACTCCATCATGGGTCATCCCCCCTGGTTCGAGATCACATCATGCACAAGCGTCACGCCTATTTCAGAAAGCCGTGCTCGGCCAGAAAGGCCTCGCTGAGGCCGTTGCCGGGCTGGGCGGCCTTGTCACCCAGCAACAGACGCTCCAGATAACGGGCGATCACATCCACCTCGATATTCACCCGGCTACCCACCCGATAGGTCCGGATGATGGTCTCCTGCTGGGTATGAGGGACGATATTGACGGTGAACAACGCACCGTCCACCGCATTCACGGTCAGGCTGGTGCCATCAATGCACACGGACCCCTTGGGTGCGATGTACCGGGCCAGTTCGTCGGGCACCTGCACATGATAGCGCCAGGAGCGACCATCGGGGTCGATGGCGGTGATCCGCCCCAGGCCATCCACATGGCCACTGACCAGGTGCCCGCCCAAGGGCGTGGACAGGGTCAGCGCCTTTTCCAGGTTCACCGGGTCACCGGGCGATAAATTGCCCAGAGAGGTTCTGGCCAGGGTCTCACGGGAGACATCGGCGACAAAACCGTCTCCGGGCAGGGCCACGGCGGTCAGGCAGACGCCGTTGACGGCGATGCTGTCGCCCAGCCTCACATCGGACAGGGCCAGCTTGCCGGTGCGCAAGGTCAGGCGGCTATCGCCGCCCCGGGCCTCGACACAAGACAGGGTGCCGACGGCTTGTATGATACCTGTGAACATGTCGAGGTCTCGGGTTGATGATTACTGATTATGCCGGGGCGCATCGGTCAGCGACCGGGCGGCGCGGGCCGTGATACGCCAATCCCTGCCCACGGCCCGCACGTCGCTGATTTCCAGCGCCAGGCGATCCGCCATCCGGCCCAAGGGCAGGTCGAACAGACCCCGTGCCATGGAACCCATCAGATGGGGCGCCAGATAGATCACCATCTCATCCACCAGGCCCGCCTCAAGCAGGGCACCGCACAGCACCGGACCGGCCTCCACGTGCAGTTCATTGACCTGATGCCGGGCCAGCACGCCCATCACGGCCGGCAGATCCAGATGCCCCCGGGAGACGGTCACGGCCTCGACCCGGGCGGTGGCGGCGGCCAGGTCCCGGGTCTGCCGGGTCAGCACCTCGGGGGCGGTCAGTACCAGCACCGGGCCACCGGTCTGAAACAGGCGGGCGGTGGCGGTCAGCCGACCCTCCCGGTCCAGCACCACCCGCAAGGGCTGGCGCACCGGCCCGTCCACGTCCAGCATCTCGGCCGACAGCCGGACATCCAGACGGGGATCATCGGCTTGCACCGTACCCATCCCCGTCAGGATGGCCGAGGCACGGGCCCGTAGATACTGTACATCCTGCCGCGCCGCCTCACCGGTGATCCACCGGCTCTCGCCGGAGGCCATGGCGGTACGACCATCCAGACTGGCCGCCAGCTTGACCCGGACCCAGGGCCGCCCCCGCTCCATACGGCTAATAAAACCGGGGTTGAGGGCGCGTGCCTGCGCCTCCATCAGGCCCACGGCCACATCCACACCTGCTTCCCGCAACCGCTCCAGTCCCCGGCCGGCCACCAAGGGATTGGGGTCGGTCATGGCCGACACGACCCGCCCCACCCCGGCCTTGATCAGGGTATCCGCACACGGCGGGGTGCGGCCATGATGACTACAGGGCTCCAGGGTCACATAGGCGGTGGCACCCCGGGCTGCCTCACCGGCATGGGCCAGGGCCAGGACCTCCGCATGGGGTTCACCGGTCCGCACATGAAACCCTTCCCCCAGTACATGGCCATCCCGGGCCACCACGCAACCCACCCGGGGGTTGGGATCGGTGGTGTAAAGCCCGCGGCGAGCCAGTTGCAGGGCCCGCCCCATGAGTCGATGATCCCGGCCGCTGAACGGATCCATGACCATACGCCTAAGAGGACTGGGAACCGCCTTCGGGCGGCGGTTCCTTTTCCAGACGCTCCACCACCTCGCGAAAGGCCTGGACATCGGCAAAGCTCAGGTACACCGAGGCAAAGCGGATGTAAGCTACCTGATCCAGTTCCTTCAGGGCATCCATCACCCATTCACCGATGCGCTTGGCCGGAATCTCGCGCTCGCCCTGACTCAGGGCCTGATGCTTGATCCGCGCCACCGCGGCCTCAATCTGATCCGTCGGCACGGGGCGTTTTTCCAACGCATGCATCATGCCGGCCCGCAACTTGGCCTCGGCAAAGGGCTCACGACCACCGTCTCGCTTGATTACCCGCGGCAGGTTCAGCTCCGCCCCCTCGAAGGTGGTGAAGCGCTCGCCGCAGGAGACGCATTCCCGGCGCCGGCGGACCTGATCCCCCTCGCCCGCGAGGCGGGAATCCACCACGCGGGTATCGGGGGTGCCGCAGAAAGGGCATTTCATGGTGATCTCACCCCGGGCTGCCCCGATGCATCCCTAGCAGCCATACACCGGGAAACGGGCACAGACATCCAGCACCCGGGCCTTGACCTGATCAATCACGGCCTGGTTCTCGAGATCGTCCAGCACATCGCAGATCCACTGGGCCAATGCCTTGCACTCGGCTTCCTTGAAGCCGCGGGTGGTGATCGCCGGGGTGCCGATGCGCAGGCCGCTGGTGACGAAAGGCGACTGGGGATCGTTGGGCACCGAGTTCTTGTTCACGGTAATGTTGGCCCGACCCAGGGCCGCATCCGCATCCTTGCCGGTGATGCCCTTGTCGATCAGGTCCACCAGGAACAGGTGATTGTCGGTGCCGCCGGAGACCACCTTGTAGCCCCGGGCCATGAGCTCGGCCGCCATCACGCGGGCATTGGCCACCACCTGCTGCTGATAGGCCTTGAACTCCGGCTCCAGGGCTTCCTTGAAGGCCACGGCCTTGCCGGCAATGGCGTGCATCAGCGGGCCACCCTGAGTACCGGGGAAGACCAGGGAATTGAATTTCTTTTCCAACTCCGGATTGCTCCGGGCCAGGATGATGCCGCCCCGGGGACCGCGCAGTGTCTTGTGGGTGGTGGAGGTGGTCACGTCGGCGATCTGCACCGGATTGGGATAGACCCCACCGGCCACCAGACCGGCCACATGGGCCATGTCCACCATCAGATAGGCGCCCACCTTGTCGGCGATGTCACGGAAGCGCTGCCAGTCCACCACTCGGGAATAGGCGGAAAAACCGGCCACGATCATTTTCGGCTTGTGCTCCACCGCCAGGGCTTCCACTTGGTCGTAATCGATATAGCCCTGATCGTCGATGCCGTAGAGCACCGAGTGGTAGATCTTGCCCGAGAAGTTGACCTTGGCACCGTGGGTGAGGTGGCCGCCATGGGCCAGACTCATGCCCAGCACCGTGTCGCCGGGGTTAAGGAGGGCCATGTAGACGGCAGCGTTGGCCTGGGAACCGGAATGAGGCTGAACATTGGCGTAGTCGGCGCCGAACAGGGTCTTGGCGCGATCGATGGCCAGTTGCTCGGCCTTGTCCACGTATTCGCAGCCACCGTAATAGCGCTTGCCGGGGTATCCTTCGGCATACTTGTTGGTGAGTACCGAGCCCTGGGCTTCCATCACCCGGGGGCTGGCATAGTTCTCCGAGGCGATCAGCTCGATATGCTCTTCCTGACGACGGGACTCGGATTCGATGGCCTGCCAAAGCTCATCATCGTAGCCGGCGATACTCATGTTGCTGGAAAACATTTCGGGTTACTCCCCGCAAAGCGATTGATCAGGCGTTCGAAAAAGGCTTGAATGTTACTGGATTTTGCCTTTCCACGCACGCAAAAAACCCATGAACAGGAGTCAGGTTCACAGCTGCCTTCAGGAGAAAAACCCATGCGCAAGCACATGACAGGAATGGCCTTGACCGCAGTACTGGCCGGCCTGGCGGCCCTGCCCGCCGCGGCCGACCAGCGTTTCATCACCATCGGCACCGGCGGTGTCACCGGTGTCTACTATCCCACCGGCCAGCACATCTGCCGGCTGGTCAACCGGGACCAGGACAGCCATGGCCTGCGCTGCCGAGCCCAGAGTACCGGTGGTTCGGTGTTCAACCTCAACTCCATCCGCGCCGGCGAGATGGACCTTGGGGTGGTGCAGTCGGACTGGCAGTACCATGCCTATCATGGTTCCGAGCGCTTTGAGGACGCAGGCCCGGATGAGAGCCTGCGGGCCGTCATGTCCCTGCACCCGGAGCCGTTCACGGTGCTGGTGCGGGCGGACAGCGACATCCGGCATTTCGAGGACATCAAGGGCAAGCGGGTCAACGTCGGCAATCCGGGTTCCGGGCAACGGGGCACGGTGGAAATGCTGATGCAGCACTACGGCTGGACGATGCAGGATTTCGCCCTGGCCTCGGAACTGCCGTCCCGGGAGCAGGGACAGGCCCTGTGTGACAACCGGATCGACGTGGTGCTGTTCACGGTGGGTCACCCTTCGGCGGCCATCCAGGAACCCATCGTCACCTGCAATGCCCGTCTGGTACCGGTCAGTGGTGAGGTGATCGATCGCCTGGTGGAGGGCACCCCCTACTACTTCAGCGCCACCCTCCCGGCTGGGATGTATCCGGGGCAGGACGAGGACGTGCAGACCTTCGGCGTGGGTGCCACCCTCGTCTCTTCCACCCGCAGTTCGGACGCCGCCATCTACAGCGTGACTCGGGCGGTGTTTGAGAACTTCGACACCTTCAAGGGGATGCACCCGGCCTTCGGCGTGCTGGAGAAAGAGGCCATGGTGAGTCAGGGCCTGTCGGCGCCGCTGCATGAGGGGGCCAGGCGGTATTACCGGGAAGCAGGGCTGATGGACTGAGACCTTCTCTATGCCCCCTTCTCCCCTCGCGGGAGAAGGGCCGGGGATGAGGGGGGAGCCTGACTGAACCACTGTGCCAACGGCCTCCCCTCTCCCCAACCCCTTTCCCACCAGGGGAGAGGGGCTTC
The DNA here is from genome assembly GCF_022227785.1 of Ectothiorhodospira lacustris. Classification (NCBI taxonomy): domain Bacteria; kingdom Pseudomonadati; phylum Pseudomonadota; class Gammaproteobacteria; order Chromatiales; family Ectothiorhodospiraceae; genus Ectothiorhodospira; species Ectothiorhodospira lacustris. The sequence goes on from NZ_JAJNQM010000024.1 coordinate 23,754, forward strand.
TTCACGATCTGAACGGACAAAACACCTGTGAACAACCAGGACACTTCCAGCATCGACCTGGCCGGTCAGGTGGAAACCGGCGGTCGCAAACCCGGGCCACCGGTCCGGGCGCTGCTCTATGTCACCGCCCTGGCCTGGTCCCTGTTCCAGATCTGGATCGCCTCTCCCCTGCCTTTCTGGCTCGACGTGTTCGTCGTCTCCGAGACCCAGGCCCGTTCCATCCACCTGGCCTTTGCCGTCTTCCTCGCCTTCCTCGCCTTCCCCGCCATCAGCCCCATGGCCAGGCATCGCCCCCTGGCGGGGATCTTCTTCCTGCTGCTGGCCGCCGGCCTGTTCGGCCTGGCCCTGTACCAGTTCATCCTCGATATCCCCAGGGCCTGGGTCTTCGCCGCCACCGGCGGCGCCGTCCTCTTGGCCGCCTGGCCGGCCCTGCGCCCTGCCCCGGCCAACCAAGTGCCGATGGCCGACTGGCTGCTGGGGGCCATTGCCGCCTTTTGCGCCGCCTACCTGTTCCTGTTCCACCAGGAACTGGCCCAGCGGCCCGGCGCACCCACCCCCCTGGACTTGGCGATCGCCGGTTGCGGCATGGCGCTGCTGCTGGAAGCCACCCGCCGGGTGTTGGGACCCGCCCTGATGATCATCGCCCTGGTGTTCCTCCTCTACACCTTCGCCGGCCCCTGGATGCCCGACATGATCGCCCACCGGGGCGCCTCCTTTGCCCGCGCCATGTCCCAGCAGTGGCTCTCCAATGAAGGGGTCTTCGGCATCGCCCTGGGGGTCTCCACCAGCTTCGTCTTCCTGTTCGTGCTGTTCGGTGCCCTGCTGGAAAAAGCCGGTGCCGGCGGCTATTTCATCCGCGTGGCCTTCGCCCTGCTGGGGCACCTGCGGGGCGGCCCGGCCAAGGCCGCCGTGGTGGCCTCGGGCATGACCGGCATGGTCTCCGGCTCCTCCATCGCCAATGTGGTCACCACCGGCACCTTCACCGTGCCCCTGATGAAGCGGGTGGGCTTCCCCGCCCACAAGGCCGGGGCGGTGGAAGTGAGCAGTTCGGTCAACGGTCAGCTCATGCCGCCGGTCATGGGGGCCGCCGCCTTCCTCATGGTGGAATACGTGGGCATCCCCTACGTGGAGGTGGTCAAGCACGCCTTCCTGCCGGCGGTCATCTCCTACATCGCCCTGTTCTACATCGTCCACCTGGAGGCCATGAAGGCCGGCATGGAAGGACTGCCCAGACGCCATGAAAGCACCTGGCAGAGTCGTCTGATCGGTTTCGGCCTCACTGTCTCGGGACTGTTCATCCTGGCCGGCGCCACCTACTACGGCCTGGGTTGGGTCAAGACCGTCACCGGCGACGCCTCCACGTGGCTGATCGGAGGGCTGGTGATGGCCGCCTATCTGGGCCTGCTCTGGATCGCCTGCCGGGTGCCGGAGCCCCACATGGTGGACGAGGGGCACCTGGAACTGCCGGACCCAAGGCCCACCCTGCAGGCAGGACTGCACTACCTGCTGCCGGTGGTGGTGCTGGTGTGGTGTCTGGTGGTGGAACGGCTCTCGCCCGGGTTGTCGGCCTTTTGGGCGGTGGTGTTCATGATCTTCATCATGGTGACTCAGCGACCGCTGATGGTGCTGTTCGGGCGGCCATGGGAAGACACGCCGGACGACATGTCGATACCCGTCACGACCCGGTATCCCGGCGCAGTCCTGCAGGGTCTGAAAGACCTGGCTGACGGCATGGTCCAGGGTGCCCGCAACATGGTGGGCATCGGCGTCGCCACCGCCGCGGCCGGGATCATCGTCGGCACCGTGGCCATGACCGGCATCGGCCTGGCCATGACCGATCTGGTGGAATTCCTCTCCGGCGGCAACCTGATGCTCATGTTGCTGCTCACCGCCGTCATCTGCCTGGTGCTGGGTCTGGGCCTGCCCACCACCGCCAACTACATCATCGTCGCCACCCTGATGGCCCCGGTGATCGTGGAACTGGGCTCCATGCACGGCTTGCTGATCCCGCTGATCGCGGCCCATCTGTTCGTGTTCTATTTCGGCATCATGGCGGACGTCACCCCGCCGGTGGGCCTGGCCTCCTTTGCCGCCGCCGCGGTCTCACGGGCGGACCCGATCCGTACCGGGGTGCAGGCCTTCATCTACAGTCTGCGCACCGTGACCCTGCCCTTCCTGTTCGTGTTCAACACCCAGTTGCTGCTCATCGGCGTGGACAGCCCCTGGCAGCTGATGCTCACCTTCATGGGTGCCCTCACCGGTATCCTGATGTTCGCCGCCGCCACTCAAGGCTGGTTCCTGACCCGTAGCCGCCTGCATGAATCCGCCCTCCTACTGGCGGCGGCCCTGGTGATGTTCGTCCCCAACCTACTCATGGACCGCATCCACCCCCGCTATGATCTCCTGCCCGCCACCGAGATCCAGACCGTAATCGAGGCCGCCCCCGGCGGGGGGCATCTGCGACTCCTGGTGGAAGGCATGGATCTGGACGGCCGGGAAGTGGCTCGGGCCGTGATGCTCCCCCTGGGGGAGCCGGCCCCGCCAACCCAGCGCCTGCGTCAGGCCGGACTGGGCATCATGACCTTCGGCGATCAGGTCAGCGTCAGCTTCATCTCCTTCGGCAGCCCGGCGGAGCGTCTGGGACTGGAACCCGGCTGGCAGATCACCGAGGTGATGGTGCCCGCCCGCCGACCGGCCCCCGAATGGTTCTACCTGCCCGCCCTGGCCCTGCTGGGCCTGATCGCCTGGCGGCAACACCGTCGCCGTGATCCTGCCGTCCCCCTGTCCACCCCGAGGTGATCCGATGCGTCCGATCCTGTTCATCGCCCTGCTTGCCCTGCCCCTGAGTCTGCCGGCACAAACCGGTGGACCGGAACTGGAGCTCTATCTGCAACGGCAGATCAGCGACTGGCGGGTGGACGGCGACACGGTGGAAACCCGCGTGAACCGGCTGGGTCTGCGCCTGCACGAACAGTTTCTGGAAGGGCTCTGGATCGGGCTCCACGGTGGCTATCTGAGCCTGACCCAGAGTGGCAATCCCAGCACCCGAGGACTGGACCTCACCGGGTGGTATCTGGGCACGTCGGGGCGCTTTCGAATGCTGCAGGCCGGTCCGGCCACCCTCAGCGCCCTGGGTCGGTTCACCTACCATGAGGCGGACGCAAGCGATGCCGGGCAAAACACCCGCCTGGTCTGGAACGAATGGGGGACGGGCCTGGAGTCGGCCTTCCGGTTCGATCCGCTGCAGCTGCGACTGGGCGTGGACTATGCCCGGGTGGATGGGGATGAAACCGCTCGGGGCGACATCAGACGCAGTGCCACCCTACGCGAGGATGAATCAGTAACCGCCACCGCTGCCATGGACGTGTTCGTGGACACCACCGGGCGGGTAACCCTCCAGGTGGAGTCCGGCGGCCGTCGCAGCGCCGGCATCTGGTTTTCGCGACAATTTTGACCCGTGGCGCACCAGCCGCCACAGGTTAAGCATGTATTTGACGTCGCTGTCCGCCTGATGAGCAAAGCCCGGAGTCAGCTTCCAAGCCTTGTCCATCAGGCCCCGCAGAAAGTCCGGCGGCCGGTATTCCGGCGGTGGCAGCCGGGGCTCCAGCAGCTTGAACAGATCCCCCAGACGAAAGCGCGGCATGGCATTTCCGCTCACGAACAGGCGCCGCAACCAGAAACGATCCAGATGGACCCCATCGGTGAAGACCACCTTCCCGGCCAGAGCCTGGTTCATGCGTCGGCACACCCAGGTGATATCCCGCCCTGCGTCCTCAATGGATTCCCGGGTAATCCCGTGCATCTCCTCCGCCATATCGCACCAGTCGCTCCACTCCTCGGCGGGACGGATCAACCAGGATTCCACTTGCCCCTCGCCATCGGACCAGGCCACCTGAATCGGGTAGCTCTGCTCACTGAGCGATGACGCTTCAAAGTCCAGAAAACAGGGAAGCGTGCTATGAGATGCAGGATCTGGCATAAAGAAGCTTGGCGAAAGCCAGGACAGGGTTGATCATCATAACCTGCGTACCCGGAGGCACCAACCCTGCAGTGGATCTATCTCACCACTGGAGCGGGGGTTAAGGACATGAGCAACGCCTTTTTGCGACTGGAAAGAAACGCTCGCGGCCGGGATTTCGTGGTGGGTGACCTGCACGGCATGTTCTCCGCCCTGGAACAGGCCCTGGAAAATCTCGAGTTCAACCCGAACCGAGACCGCATAATCTCGGTGGGCGACCTGATCGATCGGGGCCCGGAGTCCCACCGTGCACTGGAGTTTCTCGCCGCCCCCTGGTTCCATGCAGTCCAGGGCAATCATGAACAGCTGCTGCTGGACGCCGCGAAGGACAAGGATCTGGCCTGTAGCTGGCTGACCCTCAATGGCGGCGAATGGTGGGTCTCCATCTCCCGGCAACAGCAGGAACAATTCCAGCAGACCCTCAGCCAACTCCCCTTCGCCATCGAGGTCGACACCGAACAGGGGCGGGTAGGCATCGTGCATGCCGACATCCCGCCGGACATGAACTGGCAGATCTTCAGCCGGCGTCTGAAAGACGAGCAGAAGCTGCGGGACTATGCCCTGTGGTCTCGAAAGCGCATCAATCGTCTCCTCAAGGGTGAAACGATTCCGGCGGTGGCCGGCATCGACCTGGTGATTTTCGGTCACACGCCCATCCCGGAGGCATGTCATAGCGGCAACATCTATTATCTGGATACGGGAGCTACCTACGGCCATCAATCACAGGACGCCAAACTCAGCATCCTGCAGATCCACCCGCAGCGCACCCTGACCACCCTGAACACCGCCTGCAAAAAGGACAACGGGGATGACGACCGACCAGGATCAGACTGAAGCACTGCAGGCGCGACTGCGCCAGGCTCATGCCGACAGCAGTCCGGTGGCTATCCACGGCGGAGGTAGCAAGGCCTTCTACGGCCGCCCGATCAATGCCGACCCTCTGGAGATCAGCGGGCATCGCGGCATCATTGATCATGAGCCGGGAGAACTGGTCCTCACTGCCCGCGCCGGCACCCCCCTCGGCGAAATCCGGCAGCGCCTGGCCGATCACGACCAGATGCTCCCCTTCGAGCCGCCGGCCTTCGGCCCTCAGGCCACCTTCGGCGGCACCATCGCCACTGCCCTCGCCGGCCCCCGCCGCCCTTATGCCGGTGCCGTGCGCGATGCCGTCCTTGGAGTGCGCATGCTCAATGGCCGGGGCGAGGTGCTGCGTTTCGGCGGTCAGGTGATGAAGAACGTCGCCGGCTACGACCTCTCCCGGCTGATGGCCGGCGCCCAAGGCACCCTGGGCGTCCTGCTGGACATCTCCGTCAAGGTGCTGCCCCAACCGGCCTTCACACTCACCGTGATCCAAGCCGCCAGCGCCTCCCGCGCCCTGGAGTCCCTGCAGGAATGGGGGCTGCGCCCGCTGCCTCTCTCCGCCGCCTGTCATGTGGACGATACCCTCCATATTCGCCTGTGCGGTGCGCGCCAGGGCGTGGAGCAGGCCGCCGAACTGGTCGGTGGAGAAGTGATGGAGGGCGCCGACGATTTTTGGCATGGCATACGGGAACAGACCCACCCCTTCTACCATGTAGATGCCCCTCTGTGGCGTGTCAGTGTTCCTCCCGGCACACCCATGACCGGGTTCCCCGACGCCTGCCTGGTGGACTGGGGGGGGGGGCTGCGCTGGTTCTACAGTGACGCGCCGGCCTCGGACATCCGTGCCCTGGCCGAAGCCCGCAGCGGGCATGCCACCCTGTTTCGGGGCCATGCCGGAGGCCATATGGAGTCGTTTCATCCCCTCCCTGCGCCCATGCTCACGTTGCATCGTCGCCTCAAGGAAGCCTTCGACCCCCGGGGTATTCTCAACCCCGGGCGCCTGTATCCGGAGCTCTGACCATGCAGACCCGTCTGGTGGACGCCATCGCCCAGACCGCCCGCGGTGCGGAGGCGGATCGCATCCTTCGCAGCTGCGTCCATTGCGGATTCTGTAACGCCACCTGCCCCACCTACCAGCTACGCGGCGACGAACTGGACGGTCCCCGTGGCAGGATTTATCTGATCAAGCAGGTCCTGGAAGGTGAGCCCCCCAGCCACCGCACCCGGCAGCACCTGGACCGCTGCCTCACCTGCCTCAACTGCATGACCACCTGCCCCTCGGGAGTGGACTACCGGCATCTGGTGGAGATCGGCCGGGAACAGGTGGAACGGCAAGTGGCGCGCCCCTGGGCTGAACGCCTGCAACGACGCCTGCTGCGACTGGTCTTGCCCAATCGCACGTTATTCGGACTCCTGCTGCGTATCGGCCAGGCCCTGCGGCCGCTCCTGCCCGCGATCCTGCGACGGCGCATTCCGGAACGTCACCATCAGGGTAGCTGGCCGGCCCCGATTCATGGGCGGCGCATGCTGGTCCTCAGGGGCTGCGTCCAGCCGGCCCTGCAACCGGACATCGACGCGGCCCTGGCCCGGCTGCTCAACAAGTTGGACATCGGCCTGATCCCTGCCGACGGCGGCTGCTGCGGCGCCATCGACATGCATCTGAGCGCCGAAGACGCTGCCCGCGACCGGGCCCGGCGCAATATCGACGCCTGGTGGCCCCAAGTAACCATGGACATCCAGGCGATCCTGGTCACCGCCAGCGGCTGCGGCGCCCATGTCCGCGACTACGGCCATCTGCTGCGTGAAGATCCCGACTACAGGGACAAGGCCCGGCGGATCAGCGAACTGACCCGGGACCCCTGCGAAATCCTGAACCCCGAGGATATCCGACGCCTGGCCGTGGATGGGCGCAACCGGACGGTAGCCTTTCATCCCCCCTGTTCCCTGCAACACGGACTGAAACTGGGCGGCCGGGTGGAAACCCTGCTACGCAGTGCCGGATTCCAGTTACTGCCGGTGGCGGAAAGTCACCTGTGCTGCGGCTCGGCGGGGACCTATTCCCTGCTGCAACCCGACCTGGCCGAACCTCTGCGGCAACGCAAGCTGGAGCACCTGGAGCGGGAAGGTCCCCAGATCATCGCCACCGCCAACATCGGCTGCCAGACCCACCTACAGGCCGGCACCGATACCCCCGTGGTCCACTGGATCAAGCTGCTGGACAACCCGGGCCTGCTGAGGCACTGAAAAACACCGGATGACAAGGAACCTCCGTTGGGGTAACCTGTCTCTTACTTTAAGGGGGCGACCTGGCTTCGACGTGGGTCGTGAAACCTGAGGTGCATGCCGAGGATACAGCTAACCTCGTCAAAAATGCTGTAACGCTATAGTTGCCAACGACGACAACTACGCTCTAGCCGCCTAAAAACCGGTTAGCCTCTGAAGGGATTTGCTTGTAGGTTCTACTCAGAGGTCATCGCATACAAGCTCGTGGAGCGGACCTGCCCGGGTCTTAACCGCTAAAACCGATCGGGCTCGCGCTGCGGTATCCTGTTCGTCGGAGACCAAGGCGTTAACCTAAATGACGAACTAAGCATGTAGTACCAATGGCGTAGGGCTTGCGGACGCGGGTTCGATTCCCGCCGCCTCCACCAGCAAAGCGAAAAAGCCCATCCGATTCAGTAACTTACGGATGGGCTTTTTTTTGATCCCACACCGCCTCCCACAATCCTGAAAGTGCTTGTCCTGCCTGTTCACCTCACCAGAACAGGAGCTTCAGCACATGACCACTTCAGCCAGCGCATCATCCCTCCAGGGCTTTCACGAATCCCACGCCAGGCTCAACGACACCATCACCACGCTGGTCTCGGAAGTGGAAGCCGGGCGCTCCACTGTCCCGGTGACGCCTCCAGCGGATGGCCCGCTCGATCCGGTGTCGAAGATCGCCATTGCGTTGTGGAAGCTCAGCCCGAAGGATCTTTCACCGGATGAACTGGACCACCTCGGCAGTGCCACAACGAACGCGCTCCACGATGCCCTGCCGCACATGGAACGGCGGGAACTCAACCGGCTGGCCGACATGCTGGAGGTGCTTCAGGCGGCAGTGGAAAGGCATCTTGTGGCGCTTGAGCAGGGAGAGCAGGCATGAGCCGCACCAGGGAGCAGGAATTGACCTCAGTCCTTGATGAACTGTCCGTCATCGTTTCGCAGGTTCAGGCGTTGACGTGGGCGATGGTTACGGTCATGGACGGCGGCGAGTCGAACCCCTGTTATGACCTGGCGGTAATCGCCCATGATCGGGCAGAGGATGCGCGACGCTTGACCGGGGAAGTGAGGGGCGGCCATGACTGAAGCCTATCACCGGATATGCATCACAGCGGGCAAGCTCTCGGCCATCGGTGAATTGATGCGCCATGCCGATGATGAATTGCCACGCGTGTTGTTTCCCACCCCTAATCGCTGATCACCGCCCGATTCGGAGCGAATTATTCCCCCGGTGAGGGAGTCGGTGCGGTGGCGGAGTGTGGAAGGGGTCTGTAGGGAGATGTCCGGATTGATTCACCGGGACTGGTAGACCGGGGCGTGCCCGGGCATGATTTGAGGCCAACCCATAAAAGTGGCCCGCCACGGTAGCCGCCGTGCGGGCCGGTGGCCGGTGTGCTATTGCGCTTGAGAACGCCTTTGACCGGCGAACAATACGTTACCGAGCAAGGCTGGTTGAAGGCAAGCCTGACGTGTTGCCCGCTGCATCCCGCCGGAGGCTGTGGCTTTGCCCGCCACGGCAGCTATCCGCGCAAGCGGCCCTGGGGGGCACGGATCGCCCGCTGGTACTGCCCGTTGGGGCGCCGCACGTTTTCCCTGATACCCGATTGTCTGGCGGCCCGCTGGCCGGGGACGCTGCAGACGGTAGAGGTGGCGGTGATGACCGCGGAGACGGCGCCCAGTCTGGTGGTGGCCGCCAGGGTTCTGCGTCCCGAGATCGAGGAGGCGGGTGCGTCCTCACCGTGACCGCCTGCCAGATCGCATTGGGTCTGACGCCCTTGCTGCCCGCCCTGCGTGAGATTGCCGCGCCCTGGCTTGATCAGTTGCCGCCGCCACTCGGTTTTGCCCACCGCCGCGGTGGCGGTGCGTCCAGTCCATCACTGTACCCACACACCATGGGCCCTGACCCGCCCGGCAGCGGGGCGTAGCGTCGTGGAGCGACCGTTTGGGTCGTTTGCCCCGGAAACGCTGCCATGCCCGATCCCTCCCATGACCTGCGCCACGAGATCGCCCTGTTCCGTTTCGGGCTGATTGCCGACCTGGTGCGTCGACCGCCCGGCGCGCCCGGGCTCTACACCCAGCTCCATGCCATTGCCGCCCGCACCCATCAGATCCCCGGTAGCCACCGCACCCATGTGGCCGCCGAGACCCTGCGGGACTGGATGAAGAAGTACCGCCAGGGGGGCTTTGACGCCTTGCTGCCCAGGTCACGCCAGGATCGCGGCCAGCCCCGGCGTCTACCCGCGGCCGTGACGGAGGCCCTGATCGCCTTGAAGGAGGCGCATCCCTGCTGGTCCGTGCGTCAGGTGATCCAGCACCTGCGCGACAGTGGCGGCGTGGACGCGGATCTGCCGCTGCCGCCTTCCACCATCCACCGCCTGTTCACCCGGCATGGGCTGATGCAGCGCCAGACCGAGGCCGTTCATGACCAGGATCGCCGCCGCTTCGCCTTTGCCCAGGCCGGTCAACTGTGGTCCAGTGATGTCATGCACGGCCCCAGTATCACCGTCGAAGGGCGCGTGCGCCGCAAGACCTATCTGATCGCCTTCATGGACGACGCCACCCGGGTGGTCCCCCAGGCCGCCTTCGCCCTGGCGGAGAACACCCGCGCCTTCCTGCCTGTATTACGCCAGGCGCTGAGCCGGCGTGGGGTTCCCGAGCGACTTTACGTCGATAACGGCGCGAACTACCGCTCCCACCACCTGGCCCTGGTGTGCGCCAAACTGGGCATCGCCCTGATCCACGCGCGCCCCTATCGCCCCCAAGGCAAAGGCAAGATCGAACGCTTCTTCCGTACCGTGCGGGCCCAGCTGCTGAACACCCTCACCCCGGAGGATACTGCCAGCCTGGAGGCCCTCAACCGGCGCCTGTGGGCCTGGGTTGAGGGGGAGTATCACCACAACCCCCATCGCGGTCTGGACGGGATGACGCCCCTGGAGCGCTGGGCTCAAGACGGTGACCAGGTGCGCTATCTGGACCCGAGTCTGGACCTGGAGGATCTGTGCCTGTTCGAGGCCGCGCGCAAGGTCCACAAGGACCGTACCGTCAGCCTCGACGGCGTGATCTACGAGGTGGATGCCGCCCTCATCGGCGAGCGCGTCACCCTGCGCTACGACCCCGGGACCACCCGGCGCACCGTGCAGATCGTCCATCAAGGCCGGTACGTGGAAACCGCCAGGCCCGTGGATCTGTATGCCAACTGCTTCGTCAAGCGCAACACGCCCTCGGGCGAGGCCCGCAGTGAGGATCAGGCCCCGCAACCCAGCCCCTCGGGGATGCAGTGGCGGGACTTCGATATCGAGTCGGCGGAGGACTGAGGCCATGTACCGCAAGCACTTCGGCCTGACCGACTACCCCTTCGAACCCAACGTGGCCAGTGAAAACCTGTTCGAGTCCCAGACCCTGCGCGAGGCTCAGGCCCGGCTCAGGCATCTGCTGCGTCTGCGCGGCATCGGCCTGCTCACCGGCGAGGCCGGCAGCGGTAAGACCACCACCTGCCGCCGTATCACCAGCGCCCTGCACCCGGGGCTCTACCGCACCTTCTACATCCCCCTCACCACCGGCAACGTCATGGACATGTACAAGTCCATCGCCTGGGAACTGGGCCTGCCCACTGAGCGCAACCGCGCCAGCGCCTTCCGCCAGATCCGCGCCGAGATCTCCCGACTCACTCTGGAGAGCAAGCAGCTGCCGGTCCTGATCATCGACGAGGCCCATCACCTGCGCAACGACATCCTGGAGGATCTGCGCCTGCTCACCAACTACGCCATGGACTCCGATCCCCGACTGTGCCTGCTGTTCGTCGGCCTCACCGAGCTACGCCGCCGCCTCGGCATGGCGGTGCACGAGTCCCTCGCCCAGCGACTCGTCGTGCGCCACCACCCGGGGGGACTCAGCCGCGAGGAACTGCCCGACTACCTGGCCCACCGTCTGCGCCTGGTCGGCTGCGAACTGCCCCTGTTCGAACCCGAGGCCATCGAAGCCCTCTACCAGGCCACCCACGGCATGCCTCGACCCGTCGGCCGCCTGGCCCATTACGCCCTGACCTGTGCCGCCCAGGATCAGGTCCACCGGGTCAGCCTCGGCCACCTGCAGACCGCCCTGGAGGAGTTGCGCCCATGACCCACCATCACACCCTCACTATCCCCCTGCCGGATCACTGGACCCCGGAACAGGCCTTGGCCGTGTGGGAACTGCTGGAAATCCTCACCGAGCACATCGGCCACCGCTACGCCATCGCCCTGCATGAGGCCATGGCCGCCGAGCGTAAGCCCATCATCGACACCCGCCAGACCTCCCTGTTCGACGACGAGCAGGATCCCTTCTGAGTCCTTGCCCCCGGGCGCGAGTCACCAAAGGCTCGCGCCCTCGGCTTCCCGCATCTGTTCACCTTCCAGGAATCCGCCACCCGAGGGCATAATCCGGGAAAACCCTCGGCCTGCAGCCAGAATCCGTGTGGGAAAAGGAGGGTGGAATAATCTGGGAAACAACACATGCTGGACCGGATCAAGCAGGTGATACGGCCCAGCTTGGCGGCGGGGACTGCTCCATGATTTGTGGGGATACGTCAGCCTCTACGCCTTCAAGGATTGGGCGATCGGCGAGTACAGCGACAACGAAGAGCTGAACCAGCGGATCTGGCGGAAGTACCCGGGATTCTGAGATGGAGTGAACTGGCATGGGCGGAAATCGATGGGACCAGCCGGGTGTGCCCCACAAAGGATGGCACTGCGTGGACGTGGTCGACCTGCGGGCCGACGGCGAGTCGGCGGACGAAACCGATTACGCGACCTACCAGATGTGCGGCAACGAGAAGATCCGCTACGTCCACATCATGGAACACCCGGATCTGGACGAGAACTTCGACGTCGGGTGCGTCTGCGCCGAGAAGATGAGCGGCGACTACGAGGGGCCGAAACGACGTGAGGCCAAGTTGCGCAACCGAGCAGCACGCCGAACCCGATGGCTGCAGCGCAAGTGGCGGGTGTCCGCCAAGGGGAACAGCTTCCTGAACGTTGATGGCCACAACCTCGGCGTCCACGTGAACAAGTTCAAGCGGTGGGGCTACCGGATCGGCAGCCGGTTCAGCGCAAAGACCTATGCCACCAAGGACGAAGCGAAGCTGGCGCTGTTCGATGACTTCTGGATGGCGACCCAGGATGATGCACGGTTATGGGATTACGATTGAGCAGAAAGAAGGGATGGCATGGATCAATCAATAAAAAATCAGAAGACAGGCTCATACACCGCCAACCTCCTCGGCAACATCCGGAGCCACCTGGCAGGGCTGCAGGGCTACGACGTGATGGCGCTGGAGCTCATCCAGAATGCGGATGATGCAAAAGCCGAGCAAATCGTATTCGACATCACGGACAGCGGCTTGCTGGTGCGCAACAGCGGCCAGTTCACGTATTGCGGCGATCTGGACAAACCTTGCGCCCTCCTTGCCGAGGGCAACTACAAATGTGATTACCACCGCATAACCGATGTCGGCAGCGGCGGGAAGCTCTCCCGTGGCGAAAACATTGGTCGCTTTGGGATCGGCTTCGTCTCCACCTACCAGGTGACAGACCATCCCGAGATCCGCTCGTCAGGTATCAAGCTGGCGCTCTACCCCGAGCGAGGGCAATGGTTCATTGAGGCCTTTGAAGAGCCAGACGGCACGTCATTCTTTCTGCCCTGGGCGAGTGACCCCAATACTGAGGCGCGGCTGGCGCTTGGGGTCTCGCACGTCAGCCCTGCCCACATCGATCAGCTCGCCGACGATTTCCAGACTGTTCTGCGCAAGAGCCTGTTGTTTCTTCGCCATGTCCGAAAGGCTGAGGTGCGGCGAAATGGACATCTCCTGCTGGCCTGCGACCTCGACAGGAGCGAGGGCTCGGACCTCATCGTCAGCTTCAGGCCGAGCGGCCAAGTTGAGCATTGGCACATCCTTCGCGCTGACGCAGCAGATGCGGCCCAGCGCCTTTACGCGATGCACCCAAGGCTGGAGACACTTCATCGAAGTACCAAGATAAGCATAGGCCTGCGAATTGATCCTGAACCGCTGAGTGAGGGTCTGCTCTACGCGTTCTTGCCCACCGAACAGTTGACCGGGCTTCCCCTGCATATCAACGCCGACTTCTTCCCGGAGTCTGACCGTAAAGCGGTGATATTTGCCGGGCACCAGCACGAGCAGGCTTGGAACGAGATGATCATCGACGCCGCAGCGGCTGAACTGGCCCGGGACCCAGAAGGCCTGCTGCAAATGGTCGGCCCCAACCAGTTGTGGCAAATCCTCGGCCGGGCATACGACCTATCCTCCAAGCCATCAGGACATCCGGTGTGCTTCAAGCGTTTTTGGGAACGCATCAAGGCCACCGCGCCACAAGCACATATTGCTGTGGCTCAGGACGGCAGCCTTCAGTGTCCCAACGGCGTATTCCTGCCTCGAACTCCCCTGAATGAACACCAGGCGAAGGCGCTACTAAAGGTCGGGGGCAGGCTCGTTGCGGAAGACCTGCGACCGTTCCAAACGGCGATGAACCAACTGGGCGCTCCGATTCTGACTCTCGAGCGGCTGGTCGCGTTGCTGACATCGGCGATGGCGCAGCAAGTTGCGGGGGCTACGGAGGTCGACGAACAGAAGCTGGAGCATTTCTATCGGCCCCTGTGGAGCATCATCAACGACCTACTGCCAGAGGCTGCAGCGGCCAATCCGAGTACAAACCCATCAGTGCAACGCCTGCTGGCATTGCCGTTTGTTGTCACCGAGGATCTGTTCGCGGTAACCATCAATCAGTCTTATGCCGCGCCGATCGTGCTGGAGGCTGATCGCATCGCAGTCCTGTTGCCCAGACTCGCGATCGCCTCTCGTCTTCTTTCAGGGTTTCCCAAGATCACCCGGCTAATAAAGCTGCTCGATCTTGGCGCAGTGGTATCGCACATCAGCTCGATGTGCGACGCGGAGCCGGTTGAAGATGTCATTTCCGTCGATCAAAAGGACCTGCGCGACCTGTACTCGCTGTTCGCAGACCTCGACCACCAGAGCACCGCCGAGAAGACGGTGTATCAGAAGCTGCGCGGTCTACCCATCTGGCAATCAAGCCGTGGGCTAGTCAAAGCCACTCAAGCACTTTTGCCAGGAAACTTTACCGATCCGACCGGTCAGGCGGACTTGCTGGACACATCGGTTCTCACCGAATCAGCCCGGGATTTCCTATCGACAAAGCTGGCTGTGCAGACGCAGACGATTGAGGCGTTTGTGCAGACCGTGCTGCCGACGTTTTTCGACGATGACGGCCCGCTTGATGCAACCAAGTACACACGACTCATCAGCGAGCTCGCCAATCACCCAGCGCTCGTAAACGACGATGACATCCGTCGGTTGCTGGGATCGCTTCCGATAGTACCTACGCAAGATGGTGGCTGGTCACGGCCGGTCAATACTTATCGCCGTGCTGACGACCTGGTGAAGGTTCTCGGCGACGCGCTTCACCTTTGGCTGGACACAAGCCGCATTCCCAACACGCGATCAGTGCACACATTCATCGACAGCCTCGGAATCCGACGATCGCCGATCGCCAGACACCTTGTCGATCGCATGCTGTCCATTGCCGAGAAGTACCTGCCGACCGAGGACGCGAAGCGTGCAAGCAGCGAGGCCTTCTATGTCCTGTGCGACAACTACGACGATTGGAAAGACAATAAGGCCGTTCAGGGTGCAATTGCAGATCTTCGACAAGCTACCTGCTTCCCCGCAGATGGGGATTCCGAAGATTGGTACACAGCAGATTCTCTCTACGCGCCGTACCGTGCCGACGCATTCCGTTCCCAAGCCAATATTCTTGACTTCAGGACCACGGCTCGCCTTAAAACCGAGTTGCTGGAAGAGCTTGATGTTTTCATCAATCCAGAAACCTCGCTGGTCATCAACCATCTGCAGCACTGCGTCACAACGGGCGCGCAGCCCCACGTCTCGACGTATCAGGTATTGAACGAGCGTGCTCAACGAGCAGACCCGCTGATTGCGAGACTCGCTGGCTCACGGTGCATCTACGTCGAGAGCCAAAAAACATTCGTTCGTCCCAATCAGCTGTACTGGGTGCCGCAACAGCTCGGCCGCTACGCATACACGATTCCTGGAAACTACGAGTCCTTCAAGCCGCTCTTCGACGCTATTGGGGTGAAGAACGCGCCAGATGGTCGCGACTTCGTTGACATACTGCTGGACATCGTCGGCGAGTACTTCGAACAGTCCAAGCCACTGACAGGTCCAGACCGCGCGGTCTATGACATCTGCCTGGCGAGCGTGGCCGCCGCCCATGAGCATGAGGAGCTGGTCCCGTCTGACCTGCAACGTCTGCAAGAGGCGCCAACAGTCTTGAATTTGCGGGGACAGCTCACTCATCCGGACGAGGTCCTGCTCCAGGATAGCGAGTGGCATGCTGGGTTCTTTGGCGGGGAACTCGACCAGGCGTTGTGCAAACCGGACCCTGATCTTTGGCCATTCGTCGAAGAGGTCGGTGTCAGACGGCTAAGTGAGAGCGCGCAGGTGGCCCTCGAATTTGTCGATGGCTCGGAAGCCGACGAGACCCCCCTCGCAGAAAAGCTCATGGCCAGGATGGACATCCTGGCCCGCTTGCTTCATGACAAACCATCAACTGTCCGGAAGAAAATCCGGAATGCTCTCTCCGCGCTGAAGGCCATCAGCCACGACGTTGTCCGCATTCAGGCCTCCGTTACTATTGGAGGAGATCAGGCATTCGCCCCTCCCACCTCGGCCCAGGCGTTTTACGACATCGAGAACGAGCGCTTGATTCTGGCTCGCCCGGTGGGTGACCGGAGTTGGGCACACGTCCTGAATGCCTTATTCCACCAACTGATGCCCGATGAGTCAGGCAGTGAAATCTCGAAACTGACGCTCAGTGTGCGCCCTCTTATGGG
>NZ_JAJNQM010000025.1:0-38851 GCF_022227785.1 Ectothiorhodospira lacustris
ATCGAGGCCAAGTCCCAGGCGGATCAAAAGACCGGCCATGTGGAATCCCTGGCCAGGGTGATGGGGGACTTTGTCACGGGTATCGGTTTTGATCCGGAGCAGACTCTGGATGAAAATGCCCAGCGCTATCAGCAGGTCTACCGGGAATGGTATCTGCCGTTCATGGGGGATCGGGAATATATTCTTGAGAACTATCTGGTGAATTATGTCTTTATCCGGCTCTTTCCCTTGACTCAGAAGCGCCTGTTTGACAGCTATGCCATGATGGTGTTGAATTTTGCCCTGATCAAACTGTTGCTGATCGGGCGGGCGGGGGTCCGAAAAGCGGAGTTTGATGACAATGATGTGGTGATGGTGATCCAGAAGTTCGTCAAATCCGTGGAGCATAGTCAGGGTTTTGTGAACTGGGTATACCAGGAGATGGAAAAGCAGAACCTGCTGACAATGGCCCACATGGCAATCCTGATCAAGAATTGACGACTTCAGGTGTTAAACGTTACCGATGGCATCCACACATCTCGATGAAATCATGGCCACCGCCAAGGCGCTGGAGGCTCTTTCCCAACGGAATCTTGAGTTGGCTCAGGCAGGTGACTGGGAGGCTCTGATACCGCTTGAGTCGGAGCGGGAGGCGCTGGTTGCTCAGTTGAAGCTGGAGCGTCTGAGTGCCGAGGATGTGGAACAGGATGCAGTGATGGAGGTGTTATCAGCGCGGCTGACGCGGATTCAGTCCATGGATGAGGCGCTGGTGTCTCTGGTGACTCAGGCCAGGGATGCCTTGGGTCAGGAGTTGCGACAGGTGAAGAAGGGGGTCGCGGGGGCGCGCTTGTATGAGGATGTGAGGCAGGGGCAAGGCTAGCCGAGGATGAAACGTATCCCGCCCAGGATGAGGGCGGTCTGAGCTAGCAGGGCGCCCAGGGTCCATTTGATGATTTCCACTTTCTGATGGGCGATGTCCGCACGGATCAGGGCGAGTTCCTTTTGCATGTCGCTGCGGATCAGCGCAGTTTCCTTTTGCAGTTCGCCCCTTAGCTGCTCGATGCCCATGCGCAGGCTGGCTTCGATCTGCCTGGTTTCGCCTCTGAGTTTTTCAATGTCCCGTTGGGTTTCGCCTCGCAGCGTTTCAATTTCCTTGACCAGCCGCAGTTCGGTTTCCTTGAGGGAGGTGTTGGTGGCCAGGTCGTTGACGGCGGGGAAGCGGCGTTCCACGTGCTCGATGGCTTCCACAATGAGACGGGCCCGGGTCTTTTCGTCCGGGGCGCTGCTGATCTGTTCGTAGAGGTCGATCACGGAGGTCATGGTGGGATTATTGCATCACCGCGCCAGCCTCGCCAGATGCCGCTGATAGCGGCGCATGACCAGCAGGTGGGCCACGGCTTGGCTCCACAGGTACAGATACCAGGGCAGTGACGGCGCAAAGTCGTGAATGGCTGCCATGGTGTAGCGTCCGCCCAGGACGCTCTGAAATTCGAATCTCCCCCGTTGTGCCCCCTTTCTTGCCAGCAGGCCGCCGGTAATGCGGTGGATCTGTCGATCCTTGGTGCCGGCCTGGCTGTCCCGTTCCAGTTGTAGCAGCAGGTGTCCGCCGGGGCGTAGGTGGACCTGGTAGCCGGTATCTTCGTCGGTGTGCGGGTCTGTGAGGACCGCGGTCTTCACGAAGGGTCGGCAGCAGTCGCCCAGCCAGCGGAAGTAGTTGCCGGCCACCCAGGCGGCGTCCTGGCCGGGGGGCTGGATGATGCGCTGGATGGAGCGTACCCGGCTGGCTTGTCTGAGTTCGGCCCGGGTCTTTTTGTGAATGGGCTGCCGGGGGTTGGGCAGCAGGCGTTTGCGTCGGTGGTCCAGGGCGTCGTTCAGGGCCTGTTCGAAGGGGATGGCATTTTGGTCGATGAACCGTTGCAGGGGATTGTCCTTGAGCCGGGTGGCCCGTGGCAGACTTTCCATGACGGGGGCTACCAGGGCGGTGGGGGTGCCGGTGATCCAGCGGGCGCCTAGGGCGACGATCCGGCTGGGCAGCCAGGGCAGGGTGAGGAAGCGGCGTTTGAGACCCAGCAGCCTTGCCGTGGTCCGGAGCATGTCTTCGTAGCTGATGCAGTCGGGGCCGCCGAGGTCGTAGTGGCCTCGGAATTCCTCCGGTTTGCCCAGGGTGTGACGGATGGCCCGAATAAGGTCCGCAAGGGCGATGGGGCGGGTGCGGGTGCGGGCGTTGGGGGGCAGGGTGATGATGCCGATCCGGCGCACCAGTTCCACCATGAGTCGGCAGGCGGAGCCGCCGGGGCCGACCACGAGGCCGGCGCGCAGGATGGTGACGGGGACGCCGTGGGCGGTGAGGGCCAGTTCCACTTCCCGGCGGCTCCAGAGCAGGGTGGAGATACGGAAGGTGTCGGGCATGAGGCCGCTGACGAAGAGGATCTGTCTGACGCCGTTGGTGGCGGCGGCGCGGGCGAAGTTGTCGGCCAGGATGAGGTCCATGTCTCTGGGGGCGGCCTGGGTGAGGCGTGACGAGGGGGTCAGGGAGTGGACCAGGTAGACGGCGTAGTCGCAGTCCTTGAGGGCGTGGGTGAGTTCGGCCGGGTCGTAGAGATCGCAGTGCCGCCAGGTGATCCGGGTGTCGGGATCGGGGGTTTGGGCGCGGGCCTGGGATCGGGTGAGGGCGGTGACCGGGTAGTCCCGGGCCAGTTCACGGCACAGGGCGGTACCGATGAAGCCGCTGGCACCGGCGATGGTGATGCGGGGGGCGTGTTTCGTGTCCGGCAACATGATCCCTTCGCGGCGGGCAATGTCGTGAATGGGAAGCCGGATCAGATTGGGCGCGCTGATAAGAACATCCACCCCGCGCCCGTCCATTTGGCGGCTGATTCTGGCTGAGAGGGTGGCGGAGAGCCAGGCGGGATTGTCGGCCGGCTCGGTCAGTTCCACCAGCAGGTCCACATCCCCCCCTTTTTTGTGGTCATCCAGGCGTGACCCGAACAGGCGCACCGTGGCCTTCGGGCCTGTCAGTTCGGTGACGATCCGGCGGATGGCGGTTTGTTGGTCCGGGGTCAGACGCATGCGCCAAGATTACTACATTTGCGACACCTCCAGGTCCCGCAGACGCTGGGCGTCGCCGAGGGGGATGCCGGGGGTCTGAAGGTGGGGGCGCAGGGGGTTCCTGGGGCGGTAGTCATCCTTTTCCTTGAGGCGCTTGAGAACCATTTCCTGCAGGGCTTCGTGGCCGTGCAGGGTGGTCCCAAGCGGCCGGTAGTAACGGGACGAGACGCGCTGGTACATACCTTTCATGAACAGAGCGAAGGAATCGTGGGCGGGGGCCAGCAGGTTGTCGTCGGTGACGGGGGCGAGTTGGTTCTTGTCGATGCCCAGGCCGCATTCCATCATGCGCTCGGCCATCCAGTGCAGGGCCACGTCGGCAAGACGGGCATCCTGGTAGCCGCCGCCGATGTCGGCGTGGGCGCCGCTGAACCAGGCCTGTTCGATGCGCTGACTGGGTTTGTGTTTGGGGTCCCAGAGGGTGGCCTCGTAGTTGCTACGGTGCTCGTCCACGGCGATGGCGTGGAAGGCGTTGCGGACGATGCCGCTGAGTTCGGTGTCGTGAAACTGGTAGCGGCGGGCGTTGAACCAGTCGAATGAACGCAGGGGGACGCCCAGGGCGCCGACGGTGTCCCAGACGCCCAGGGCGTGGATATCCGGTTCCCTTGAAAATCGTTCGCGAAAGGCGATGGCACCGGGGGTGTCCGGGCCTTCGTCGCGGGTGCGGTAGAGTTCGTAGGCGGCATTGATTTCCCGGCGGCGATTGCGGTGGACAAGGCCGGCGTTGCGAATCATGCCGACCAGGCTGCGGGCGGAGTAGGCGCCCCGGCTGAAGCCGATGACGAAGATCTGATCGCCGTCTTCGTAGTGGTCCACCAGCGCCCGATAGCCTTGCTTGATGAGTCGGTCCAGGCCCACGCCGAAGGCGCCGCCGCTGATGCGGTTGTACCAGCGGGTGCCGACGCCGGGGACGTAGTGTTTGCGCTGAGGGATGCCCTGGTGGGTGGCGGGGATGGCTTCGTAAAGCTTGTAGACGTTGGTGTTGGCACCCTGTTCGATGTCGCCGCTGTCGTTGGGGGTGTTCCAGGTGCCGTCGAAGCAGATGATGATGTGTTTCATGTCGCCTCCCGGGTGGCGGCTGCAGGCCCTTTGGGGAGGATAGGTGATGGTGGGGGAGTTTGCTCAACGGGGGTGAGGGGAAAGGCCCGGCAGGGGATCAGCCCTGGGCGGGAACCTTGGCCGCCGCCTGTCGGATGATGTCCGGGCCGGCACCGGGGCGGTGGGCGTTTTCGCTCAGGTGACGGCGCCAGGCGCGGGCACCGGGGCGGGCCTGGAACAGGCCGAGAATGTGACGGGTCATGGCCTGCAGGGGGACACCTTCCGACAGACGCGCCTCCACATAGGGCAAAAACTGTTCGATGACTTCATGGGGGGATTGCGCCGGGGCCGATTCACCGTACAGTTCCGGGTCCACGCCGGCCAGGAGCCTGGGGTTGTGGTAGGCCTCTCGGCCCAGCATGACCCCGTCCACATGCGCCAGCTGCGTCCGGCAGTCTTCCAGACGGGCGAGGCCGCCGTTGATGATGATCTCCAGATGGGGAAAGGCCTGTTTGAGGCGGTGAACCCGGTCGTAACACAGGGGCGGGATTTCCCGGTTCTGTTTGGGGCTCAGACCCTGCAGCCAGGCCTTGCGGGCGTGGACGATGAAGCGGGTACAGCCGGCACCCGCAACCGTCTCCACAAACCGGTGAAGATGGGCTTCGCTGTCCAGGTGGTCGATACCGATGCGGTGCTTGACGGTGACGGGGATGTCCACCGCGGCCTGCATGGCGGCCACGCAGTCGGCCACGAGCGCCGGCTCGGCCATGAGGCAGGCACCGAAGCGCCCGGAACTCACCCGGTCCGAGGGGCAGCCCACGTTGAGGTTGATCTCGTCGTAACCCGCCTCGGCCCCCATGCGGGCGCAGGAGGCCAGGGCCTGGGGGTCCGAGCCCCCCAGTTGCAGGGCGATCGGGTGCTCCGCCGGATCAAAGCCCAGCAGGTAGTCCCGATCGCCGTGGAGCAGAGCGCCGGTGGTGACCATCTCCGTGTAGAGGAAGGCGCGGCGGGAGATAAGACGCAGGAAGTAGCGGCAATGCCGGTCAGTCCAGTCCATCATCGGCGCCACGCAGAAGCGGTGAAGCCCGTTTTTCCTTGCTCCGCAAATGCTTAGGTCTGATTCTGCGCTGTTTTTCGCTGCCTGTTCCTGCGTCATTTTTGCCTGTTTTCGGGGGGGCGTTGGTTCAGTGCTACAACCGGTGCTACAAAATCCGCCTTGTAGCAACTGGACTCGGGGTGGGGAGTGGCCACTATCGTAGCACGCAGGGGGAAAGGCGGAACGCGCTACATGGCGCAGATCCGCATCAAGCGGGGCGGCGTGTCGCACACGGAGTCTCGCACGCTATCATCCGCTCGGTGTGGGAAACCAGCAAATTACACGGTCAGAACCCCTTCGAAGTCCTGCGAGTGGCTGCGACAGCCTGAACAGCTACGTTTACGCAACCAAACGCTGCCCTGAGTGCGCCCCCCACCGGGATTGTGACTACCATGGGGCGGCTCCACCCTACGGGCACGCCGAGGGGGCGTGACGCCTCTGCACTGGCGGCAGGCCGCAACAAATTGCCGCCAAGCTGGTCTGTACATACAATCGCGGCATGATGATTGAGTACGATGCCGACAAGGATGCCGCCAACCGCGCCAAGCACGGCGTGTCACTGGCCGAGGCCAAGGCGCTGGAGTGGGATACGTTGCTGGCGATGGAGGATCGTCGCCGGGACTACGGCGAGCGCCGCATGATCGGCTATGCCCTGATGGGTGCTCGGCTGTTCTGCGTGGTGTTTGTCGATCGCGGTGAGGCACGCCGGATCATCAGCCTGAGAAAAGCCAACACCAGAGAGGTGAAGCGCTATGTTGCGAGCAGCTAAATCCGGTCGAAAGGTGTACGTGCCGACCGAGGCCGAAGACGCGGCCATTGCCGCCGGCGTGGCTCAGGACCCGGATACCTTTGAGCCGACCGATGCTGAGTTTGCCGCCATGCGAAGGGTGGCGCCGACCAAGGAACGCATCACCATTCGCTTGTCCCCCGATGTGGTGGCACGCTTTCGCGCCACCGGCCCCGGTTGGCAGACACGCATGGATGCCGCGTTGAAGGACTGGCTGCGGGATCACTCCCCTGAGCGCCTGGGCTAGTCGGGGGAGCGGATGGCGGTCTGCCAAATTGCGCCGCAGTGCTCCGCCTATGGCCGCGCAGCGGCTTAGGGGGTGGTGAAGCGGCGCATGGCGCGTAGCGCCATCACTCCGGTGCTTCCTGCTGTTCGATGTATTGCTTCAGGACCGAGAGCGGCGCACCGCCGACGCTGATGATGCAGTAGCTGCGAGACCAGAACACCGGCTTGTGCCAGTAGTAGCGCCGTATGTGTTCCCCGTACTCCTTGCGGATCAGTCGCGAGGTGACGGTCTTGAGATTATTCACGAACGCAGATGGCGCGGTGCGCGGCGTCAGCTCCAGGAGCAGATGCACATGATCCGGTTCGCCGTTGAACTCCAGAACCTCGCCTTCCCACCTTTTGGTGGTAGCACGGACGATTTCTTCCAGGCGAAAAAGCATTGGTCTCGTGATGCACTTGCGCCGGTACTTGGTGACGATAACCAAATGATACTGGAGCCGATATGTGCAATGGTAGAGCCGTTTTAGCGGTTTCGAGTCCATAATAACCAAGTATACTTTCAGCATGGTCCAGCGCAAGGTCACATATCGGCTTTACCCCACGGCGGCCCAGCTTGCCGCCTTGGAGCACCAACGCTGGGTCCACTGCCTGTTGTGGAACGAGGCGCTGGCCGAACGACGCCAGGCTTGGAGCGAGCGGCAGGAGTCGTTGGGCTTCTCGACCCAGTGCAAGCGGCTGACCGAGTGGCGCACCCAATCGAAGCTCCTGCGCGATATCAACGCCCAGTCCGAACAGGTCACCCTCAAGCGTCTGGATCTGGCGTTCCAGCACTTCTTTCGCCGTATCAAAAACGGCGAAACGCCCGGTTTTCCCCGCTTCAAGCCGCTGCACCGTTTCAAGGGTTGGGGCTATAAGACCCACGGTGACGGCTGGCGTCTGGTGACCAACGAGCGGATGAAACACGGGACACTGAGGCTCAGTGGAATCGGCAAGGTTGCCATCCGGGGCAAACCCCGCACCCCAGGCACGCCGAAGACCTGCGAGCTGTTTTGTCGCAACGGGCGCTGGTACGCATCGGTGACGCTGAACTGCGAGCCTGCGCGTCAACGCGGCGACACACTGGGCGGTCTGGATTGGGGGCTGGAAACCTTCGCCACCGTGGCCACGCCAGCAGGGACCGAGACCATCGATAACCCGCGCTACTTGGCTAGGACACTGGACGAAATCCGCCGGGTCCAGCGCGATATTTCCCGCAAGGAGGAGGCGGCCAAGAAAGCGTCCGGGAAGACGCGCCGTTTTCCCGTTTCCAACCGTCTCCAGAGGGCATACGAGCATTTGCGTCGCCTCCACCGCAAGGTGGCGAACCAGCGCCACGATTTTCAGCATCAGACGACAGCGCGGCTTGTTGGGCAATTCGCTGTCCTGGGCCTGGAGGCACTGAACATCCGCACCATGACCGCTTCGGGCGGTCAGTACAACAAGGGCTTGAACCGCAGCATCCTCGATGCCGCTGGCGGGGCCTTCCATCAATTGCTCGGGTACAAAGCGGAAGAGGCTGGGACCTGGGCGATGGAGGCTCCGACGCGGCATCTCAAGCCCTCGCAGACCTGTCACGCCTGCGGGCGGCAGGAGAAGAAGTCGCTCGGCCAGCGGCGTCATGAGTGCCCCTGTGGCGCGTCCTGCTCGCGGGACGAAAACGCCGCTCGGATCTTGATGAACTGGGCCAAGCAGCAGTTATCCGGTCGGGAACCTGGCCGATGCGTGGAGGGCGGTAAGACCGAATCATCCCCGGATGATCCGGCACGCCCCGTGAAGCGCGAAACTCACGCCATAGCCTGAAAGGCTTGGCGGGAGTAGTTCATGATCCTTTCCTGCTGCATGTTGGCCTCGCGAAAATCCTTTAGATCCTCCGCGCCTGCTGGGCGGCGTTGCCGGTGTAGCCGCCGGGGGTGAGGGCCTTGAGCTGGTCCCTGGCCGCCTGGGGGATCTCCAGGGTATCGATGAAGGCGCGCAGGCGGGGGCCGTCCACCCGTTGACCGCGGGTGAGCTCCTTGAGCTTCTCGTAGGGCTTTTCCACCCCGTAGCGGCGCATGACGGTCTGGATGGGCTCGGCCAGGACTTCCCAGTTGGCCTCCAGGTCGGCATCCAGGCGGGCGGTGTCCACCTCCAGCTTGCTGATGCCCTTCCCGGCGGCCTGGTAGGCAATCACGGACCACGCGAAGCCCATGCCGATGTTGCGCAGCACGGTGGAATCGGTCAGGTCCCGCTGCCAGCGGGAGATGGGCAACTTGCCGGCCAGGTGCTCGAAGACCGCATTGGCCAGACCCAGGTTGCCCTCGGCATTCTCGAAGTCGATGGGATTGACCTTGTGGGGCATGGTGGAGGAGCCCACTTCGCCGGCGATCACCTTCTGCCGGAAGTAGCCCAGGGAGATGTAGCCCCAGACGTCGCGGGAGAAGTCGGTGAGGATGGTGTTGAAGCGGCACAGGCCGTGGAACAGTTCGGCCATGTAGTCATGGGGCTCGATCTGGATGGTGTAGGGGTTCATCTCCAGGCCCAGGCTGTCGATGAATTCCCGCGCCAGGGTTTCCCAGTCCACGTCCGGGTAGGCGCTCAGGTGGGCGTTGTAGTTGCCCACGGCACCGTTGATCTTGCCCAGCATGATCACGTTGGCCACCTGATTGCGGGTGGTCTTGAGGCGATGCACCACGTTGGCCATTTCCTTGCCCAGGGTGGTGGGGGAGGCGGGCTGGCCGTGGGTGCGGGAGAGCATGGGCTGATCGGCGTGCTTGTGGGCCAGATCACGAATGGCGTGAATGACCTCGTCCATCAGCGGCAGCATGGCCTGGCCCCGGGCCTCCTTGAGCATGAGGGCATAGGCCAGGTTGTTGATGTCCTCGGAGGTGCAGGCGAAGTGGAAAAACTCACTGATGGCGGCCAGTTCCGCGTTGCCGGTGACCTTTTCCTTGAGGAAGTACTCCACCGCCTTGACGTCGTGGTTGGTGGTCCGTTCGATGTTCTTGACCCGGCGGGCGTCTTCCTCTGAGAAGTTTTCCACGATGCCGTCCAGGATGTGACGGGCGTGCTCACCCAGGGGCGGCACTTCCGGGATGCCCGGATGGGCGGCCAGCGCCTTGAGCCATTCCACTTCGACCTGGACCCGGTGACGAATCAGGCCGAATTCGCTGAAGATCGGGCGCAGCATCTCGGTCTTGCTGCCGTAGCGGCCGTCCACGGGGGAGATGGCGGTGAGGGACGATGGCTCCATGGGGCGGGGTCTCCGGGCTGACTGAAAAAGGCGGGATTATACTACAGGATAGGTGATTCGCTCCGTTTGGGAGCGGAGTGTGCCGACTGCAAAGAGGAGGATGGACGATGGGTAACTCCGGGATGCGTGTGGAACATGACAGCATGGGACCGGTGGAGGTCCCGGCCAAGGCCCTGTACGGCGCTCAGACTCAACGCGCCGTGAATCATTTCCGGATCAGCGGCCGGCCGATGCCGGCCGCGTTTGTCCAGGCCTTGGGACATGTGAAGGCAGCCTGTGCTCAGGCCAACCGGGATCTGGGACTGCTGTCCGATGAGATGGCCGACGCCATTATCGTGGCCGCCGATGCCGTCTCACGAGGGGAACATGCCGAGCAGTTCCCGGTGGATGTATTTCAGACCGGCAGCGGCACCAGCTCCAACATGAATGCCAATGAGGTCATCGCCACGCTGGCATCCCGGCACCTGGGGACGCTCGTGCACCCCAATGACCACGTCAATCTCGGGCAGAGCTCCAACGATGTCATTCCGACCGCGCTGCATGTGGCCGCGGCCCTGGCACTGCGGCAGCGGCTGATTCCTGCGGTACTTGAGCTGGCAGAGTGCATCGACCGGCGTGCTGCGGACTTTTCCGGTCTGGTGAAGACCGGGCGTACCCATCTCATGGATGCCATGCCGGTGCGGCTGGATCAGGAACTGGGGGCCTGGGCTCAGCAGATGCGCTACGGGGCGGAGCGTTTGGAAGACGGCTTTCCCCGCCTGGTGGAGCTGGCCATCGGCGGGACCGCGGTGGGGACGGGGGTAAATGCCCATCCTGAACTGGGCGATCGTGTCGCCCGGATTCTGTCCCGCCGCACCGGGGTGGTGTTCGTGACCAAGCCGAGCCGGTTTGAGGGCTTGGCGGCCCAGGATACGGCGGTGGAGACCAGCGGGCAGCTCAAGACCCTGGCGGTGAGCCTGATGAAGATCTGCAACGATCTGCGCTGGATGAACTCGGGGCCGCTGGCCGGGTTGGGTGAAATCCGGCTGCCGGCTCTGCAGCCGGGGAGCAGCATCATGCCCGGCAAGGTGAATCCGGTGGTTCCGGAGGCGGTGGCGATGATCTGTGCCCGGGTGATGGGAAACGATGTCACGATCGGCATCGCCGGTCAGTCCGGAAACTTTCAGCTTAACGTGATGTTACCGCTGATTGCTCACGATCTTCTTGAGAGCATCGAACTGCTGTACCGCGGCGTCGTGCTGCTGCGTGAAAAGGCCGTGGAGGGCCTGATGGTGGATGAGTCGCGGCTCAGGGCGGCGCTGGAGCGCAATCCCATTCTGGTGACGGCGCTCAATCCGGTGATCGGTTATGAGCAAGGGGCGGCGATTGCCAAGCGGGCTTACGGGGAGGGCAGGCCCGTCCTGGCGGTGGCGCTGGAGATGACGGGTCTGGATGAGGCCACCTTGCGTCGATTGCTGGATCCCATGAGACTGACGGGTATTGCGGAGGAAGACAGTGGCAGGAAAACGTGACAAGAAGGAATGAAATCAGGAATACGCTTTAAGATATTGGCATAGATCATTGAATGGCAAGGGTTTGCTGAAGTAGTAGCCCTGGATGAATTCACAGTCGAGTTGCTTCAGGAAGGCCAGCTGTTCTTCATTTTCCACCCCTTCCGCCACGACTTCCAGGCCCAGCCCCTTGGCCATGGCGACGATGGCCGTGACGATGGCGGTATCGTCGCGATCATGGGGCGTGTCGCTGACGAAGGAACGGTCGATCTTGAGAGTATGGATAGGAAAATGCTTCAAGTTGTTGAGCGATGAGTATCCGGTGCCGAAATCATCCACTGCCAGACGAAAACCCAGCTGGTGAAGTTGCCGGAACATGTCCACGGCCACGTGGATGTCCTGCATGATGGTGCTTTCCGTCAGTTCCAGCTCAATGGCGCAGGGCGAGACATCATGCTCCTTGAGGATGGCGATGTATTTTTCCACCAGGTTGGCCTGCCGGAACTGGCGGGCCGACAGGTTGATGGCCATGCGGGGTGATTCGATGCCTGCATCCCGCAGTCGGTGTACATCCTCGCATACCCTTTTGAGCACCCACAGCCCCAGACCTTCGATGATGCCGGTGTCTTCGGCAATGGGGATGAAGCGGGCCGGGCTCTGCAGGCCCTTCTCCGGATGATGCCAGCGCACCAGCGCCTCCAGCGCTTCCACCCGGCCGGTCCTCAGCGATATCTGGGGCTGATAGTGGATGTCGAATTCGTCCCGGGCCAAGGCCTTGACCAGCTGGTTTTCCAGTACCAGGTGGCGGTAGGTCTGGGAATTGAGGTCCTGGGTATAGAACTGATACAGGTTGCGACCGCGTTGCTTGGCCTCATACATGGCCGCGTCGGCGTTCTTGACCAAGGTGTCCGTGTCATCGCCGTCGAAAGGATGGATGCTGATTCCCGCGCTACAGGTGATGAAGACCTGATGATCCATGACCTCGTGTTCGCGACTGATGCTTTCGATCAGTTGCTGGACAAAGCGGGCCACCAGGTCCAGCGAGGCCACGTTATCCAGGATGATGCCGAATTCATCACCGCCCAGGCGGGAGAGGGTCACGTTGGCCACGTCCAGGTGATAGCGCCGAGCCACTTCGGCGGAGAGAAGGGTGCTGCGCATCTCGCCGGCCAGACGGCGGATCAGCAGGTCTCCCGCACGGTGGCCCAGAGAATCATTCACCCGCTTGAAGTGATCCAGGTCCATGAGGATCACGGCAATATGGGCATCAGGTGCCCCCCGGCGCTGCATCAGCTGGCTCAGGCGGTCATTGAAGAGAACCCGGTTGGGCAGGCCCGTGAGGGTGTCATGGCTGTGCTGATGAATCAGTTCCCGCGATTGACGCTGGGTGATCTTGCGCAGGGTCTGATGTTGTTGCTCCCTGAGGGTATAGAGGGCGGCACTTTCCAGCGCATAGGCCGTGTTGAACAGAACGATGGAGAGCACCTTGAGGCCCGATTCGCCGATCCGTAGGTCCGTGCCGTGGATACGCCCGACAAACATGCCACGGATTCGGGTGCGGGTGGAGATGACGTGCAGGACCAGATGCGCGTCGGGGGTATGATGATCACCGGCGGAGAGACAGACCGGATGGTTCTGATTGATGGCCCAGGCAAATGTGCCTTCTTCGATCAGCCGCTCGACGGCGGCTTCCAGATCGGCATCCGTGCAGCCCGGCTGTCGGTAAGTGAGGTTGAAATTGGAGTCGTCGTCCACGGTGTAGTAGCCCGCATCTTCAAAAGGCAGGACGCGCTTGACGCAGTCATGCGCATATTTGAGGATGGTCTGGGTGTCCCGATTATGGCGATGGTCACCGAAGATCGAGGTCATCGAGGCCAGTACGTCCATGGCATAGTGATGCCAGTGATTGGCGGCCTCAAGATAAGCCACACGCCCACGCAGATAGTCGATTTCTGGCGGGTGAGGTGCGTCCTTTTTAGTCATTTTCATGCCATGAATACATCGACTACCTGCTGGTAGTGCATATCAGTGTATGTGATCACCTGTTCCAGCATGTTTTCGGGCAGTGCGATGCGAATCCAGGTTTCATCATTGATCGGGGGTACATAGCGTTCCCCACTGGTGCCCAGTCTCAGGGCATTGGCAATACTGTCGGCGACATGGACGACAGCGGTCTCGATGGGGTATTGGGAGGCCAGGCTAGGCGAGTGATGATGGCGCACCGGCTCCTCGAAGGCTCGCGGCAGGTTCCATGCCCGCAGTAGATCGCCGCCCAGTTCCGCATGGTCCACCCCCAGGACCTCCTGTTCCGCCTCAAACAGGAGGCATTGACGTTCGTCCCTGCGCGCCAGGATCCGGGCGGAGGGGGTGGTCAGGTGCATGAACATGAGCAGGCGTCCGATATCGTGGAGCAAGCCGGCTACGTAGAAACGTTCCACATTGGTTTCACGGCGGGCGCCGGCCAGGCTGCGTGCCAGAAGTGCAGTGACGATGCTGTGCCGCCAGAAGCTGTCCATGTCGACACCCGCTACGGGAAGATGGCTGAAATAGCGGATGATGGTGGCGGCCAGGACCAGATCGCGCAGTTGCTGGGTGCCGATGATGCTGATGGCACGGTCGATGCTGTTGATCCGGCTCGGAAAGTTGTAAAGGCTGCTGTTGGCGATGCGGAGCAGTTTGGCGGTCAGGGCACTGTCGGTCTCGATGGCCCGGCTCATGGCCTCGAAGGAACTGGTGGGGTCGTTGACTGCGGCTTCGACGCGATGAAAGACGCTCGGCAGGGTTCCCAGGTCCGGGTTGCCGGCGAGGATGTCGTCGATGGTGCCTCCTGTCATGGGCCGGCCTTGGCGTCAAGTTTCCTTGCGAGACGTGCCGTCGATACCTTGAACAGGGTATCCATGACGGGACTGGCAAGATCCGCGTGCATGAAGGCCGTTGCCATGATGCTTTTGGCCTGAGTCCATGATGTTTCGCTGATGTCGCTACTATCCCTGAGGGAGGGGGCGGTGGCCGATGACTCAGTGTGCATGAGCGGAACCTCCCTGTCTGTCCAGATGGCGACCTCGTTAACGCCCCAGGTCTTCAGGACGCGGATATGTTTGTCTCTAAGGGGTAAACCGGCGGACAGCAGCAGTCTGCCGCTGCGATCCCGCACATCCTCCGCCAGGACAGCGCCTGGCGTGGCCCTGTCCGCCGGGATGTTGATTTTGCCATCCATCCATCATGCCCCTGATTTTTCCAGACTAACTCAAGCGGGTCCATCTAGCTCACGCGGGTCCATCTGACGTCACTCCCGCGAAGGCGGGAGCCCAGTATTTTTACCATGCTACTGGATTCCCGCTTTCGCGGGAATGACTTATCGACCTGGTGCCCACGCTTCAGGATGCCAGTTGCCGGATGACGTAATGCAGAATCCCTCCGTGCCGGTAATATTCCCATTCCTTCGGCGTATCGATGCGCACCCGGGCCTTGAATTCGCGGCGGGCGCCGTCGTCCGACTCGGCGGTGACGGTGACTTCGGCGGGGGTGTCGTCCAGTGAGCTGATGCTGTAGCGCTCATGCCCCGACAGCGCCAGCGTGTCGACGCTCTCGCCGGGCAGGAACTGCAGGGGCAGGACCCCGAATCCGACCAGGTTGGAGCGGTGGATGCGTTCGAAACTCTCGGCGATCACCGTACGGATGCCCAGCAGTCGTGTCCCCTTGGCTGCCCAGTCTCGGGAAGAGCCGGTGCCGTATTCCTTGCCCGCCAGGACCATCAGCGGGATGTCCTTGTCCCGATAGCGCATGGCGGCGTCGTAGATGCTCATCTGCTCACCGTCGGGCAGATAATGGGTCCAGCCCCCTTCGGTACCCGGCGCGAGGCGATTGCGCAGGCGCACGTTGGCGAAGGTGCCGCGCATCATCACTTCATGGTTGCCCCGCCGCGAGCCATAGGAATTGAATTCCTTCGGCTCGATGCCGTGAGCCTGCAGGTACTGTCCGGCGGGGCTTTCCGGATGGATGCCGCCGGCGGGTGAGATATGGTCGGTGGTGATGGAATCCCCCACCATGACCAGACAGCGGGCATGTTGGATGACTTTTGGGGGCTCCGGTTCCAGGGTCATGCCTTCGAAGTAGGGCGGGTTCTTCACATAGGTGGATTCCGCCCAGTCGTAGAGTTCCGACTCGGTCACCTGGATCTGTTGCCAGTTGGCATCGCCCTTGAAGACGTCGGCGTATTTATCCCGGAACATGGCCGAGTTGATGCTGGTTCCCATAAGACCGGCAATCTCCGCCTGGCTGGGCCAGATGTCCTTCAGGTAGACGGGGCGTCCGTCGCCGTCCGTGCCCAACGGATCCTGGTACAGGTCCACGGCCATGGTGCCCGCCAGGGCATAGGCCACTACCAGGGGAGGGGAGGCCAGGTAGTTGGCGCGCACATCGGCATGGATGCGGCCTTCAAAGTTGCGATTGCCTGAGAGCACCGCGGCCACCATCAGATCCCCTTCGCGGATGGCATTGCCGATAGGCTCGGGCAGGGGACCGGCGTTGCCGATGCAGGTGGTGCAGCCAAAGCCCACTACAGAGAAGCCCAGGGCTTCCAGGGGCTGCAGGAGGCCCGCCTGTTGCAGGTAAGCCGGGACCACCTGGGAACCCGGGGCCAGGGAGGTCTTGACCCAGGGCTTGGGTTTGAGGCCTTTTTCGTGAGCCTTCTTTGCCAGCAGGCCGGCGGCCAGCAGGACCGCGGGGTTGGACGTATTGGTGCAGGAGGTGATGGCGGCGATCACCACGGCGCCATGGGTGAGCAGGTGCCGCTCGCCGTCCATCTCGTATTCCACCGCGCCGGTTTCGTGGCTGTCCTCCACCCCGGGGGCGGTATGGCCGCCTTCATCGGCGAAGCGGGCCTCTTCCCGATTCGCCGGGGTGGTGTGATGTGCCTTCAGATACTGGTCCAGGGTGTCCATGAAGCTGCGGCGGGACTGGTTTAGGGGGATGCGGTCCTGGGGGCGCCTGGGACCCGCCAGACTGGGAACGACACTGCCCAGATCCAGTGCCAGGATGTCGGAATAGTCGGCCTGTCGGGCACCGGTGTCGCGCCAGAGCCCCTGATGGCGGGCATAGGCTTCCACCAGGGCGATGTGCGACTCATCCCGGCCCGAGAGATGCAGATACTCAAGGGTCTCCCGGTCGATGGGGAAGATGCCGCAGGTGGCGCCGTATTCCGGGGCCATGTTGGCGATGGTGGCCCGATCCGCCAGGGGCAGATGGTCCAGGCCGTCGCCGAAGAATTCCACGAACTTGCCCACCACGCCGTGCTTTCTGAGTATCTGGGTGACGGTGAGCACCAGGTCGGTGGCGGTGGCGCCTTCCGGCAGTCGGCCGCTGAGTTTGAAGCCCACCACCTGAGGGATGAGCATGGAGATGGGCTGGCCCAGCATGGCGGCCTCGGCCTCGATCCCGCCCACGCCCCAGCCCAGCACGCCCAGTCCGTTGACCATGGTGGTGTGGGAGTCGGTGCCCACCAGGGTGTCGGGGTAGGCGTGGAGGGTGCCGTTGTCGTCCCGCACGAAGACGGTCGGGGCCAGGTATTCCAGGTTCACTTGATGGACGATACCGGTACCGGGGGGCACCACGCGGAAATTTTCGAAGGCCTTCTGCCCCCAGCGCAGGAACTGATAGCGTTCCTGGTTGCGGTGGTATTCCAGTTTAATGTTCAGATCCAGGGAGTTTTTTTGGCCGAAGTGGTCCACCATCACCGAATGATCAATGACCAGATCCACCGGGGCCAGGGGATTGATCCGTTTCGGATCCTTGCCCAGGGCCTTCATGGCATCACGCATCGCTGCCAGGTCCACCACGGCGGGGACGCCGGTGAAGTCCTGCAGCACCACTCGGGCCGGGGTGAAACTGATTTCCGCCGTCGGCTCGACCCTGGGGTCCCAGTCCAGCAGGGCCTGGATGTGCGCCCGGGTGATGTTGTTGCCGTCCTCGCAGCGCAGGAGGTTTTCCAGCAGGATCTTGAGGGAGAAGGGCAGACGATCCAGGTCGTGAGTTTTCCGGAGCAGGGCGAGGCTGTGGATGTGGTAGGCCTTGCCCTGGACGTCCAGGGTGTCCTCGGTGTTGAAGCTGTTGCTCATCGTGGCGGCTCCCTCTTTCTGTGGAACGGTGTGCTTGCCATGCTGTTCCTGGATTCCCGCCTGCGCGGGAATGACGATCTTCGTTAATACCCTGCTGTCCGTTTGTTGCTGGGTTCCCGCGTGCACAGGAACCACTGGATCTGATTGCCGTCACTCCCGCGAAAGCGGGAGTCCAGGATTGTCAGTCCGTCACTGGATTCCCGCCTGCGCGGGAATGAGTTATTCAGAAGTCCTTTGGTGAGTATGGCACAGCCTCGCACAAGGCATTTCTGGTCTGCCACCCTCCCGGTGGTTTAGAATGCTGCCGCGCAATAACCCTGTCTGTCAAAATAAAATATTGATCATAAGGGATATTTCTCCCTCCCCGGGCAGCCGGGGCGTTAAAGAGGATCACACACGTGCTTGAAGCCTATCGCCAACATGTCCAGGAACGTGCAGCGGAAGGGGTGGTGCCCAAACCCCTGGATGCGGAGATGACCGCCCAACTGGTGGAGCTGTTGAAGAACCCGCCCGCCGGTGAGGAAGACTTCCTGCTGGACCTCATCACCCATCGTGTACCCCCGGGCGTGGATGAGGCCGCCTATGTGAAGGCCGGTTTCCTGTCTGCCGTGGCCAAGGGTGAGGTCAGCTCTCCCTTGATCGACCGTACCCGCGCCGTGGAACTGCTGGGCACCATGCAGGGCGGCTATAACATCGCGACTTTGGTGGAGCTGCTGGATGACGCCGAACTGGTCGTGGCTGCCGCCAAGGAGCTCAAGCACACCCTGCTCATGTTCGATGCCTTCCACGATGTGGAAGAGCGGGCCAAGGCCGGCAACACCCACGCCCAGGCCGTGATGCAGTCCTGGGCCGATGCCGAGTGGTTCCTGAGCCGGCCGGCCGTGCCGGAAAAGATGACCGTGACCATTTTCAAGGTCCCGGGCGAGACCAACACCGACGACCTGTCCCCGGCCCCCGACGCCTGGAGCCGTCCGGACATCCCCCTGCATGCCAAGGCCATGTACAAGATGCCCCGTGAAGGCGTCACCGATGCCCAGGCTCAGATCGAGGTACTCAAGCAGAAGGGTCATCCGGTCGCCCTGGTGGGCGATGTGATGGGTACCGGCTCCTCCCGCAAGTCCGCCACCAACTCGGTGCTGTGGTACATCGGTGATGATATCCCCTATGTGCCCAACAAGCGATTCGGCGGCGTCTGCCTGGGCGGCAAGATCGCCCCCATCTTCTTCAACACCATGGAAGATGCCGGCGCTCTGCCCATCGAACTGGACGTCAACGGCCTTGAGATGGGTGACGTGGTGGACATTTACCCCCACGCCGGCAAGGTCTGCCGCCACGGCAGCGATACCGTGATCACCACCTTCGAACTGCGCTCCCCGGTGATGCTGGACGAGGTCCGCGCCGGCGGTCGCATCCCCCTGATCATCGGTCGCGGCCTGACCGATCGTGCCCGCCAGGCCCTGAACCTGCCGGCCTCCGACGTGTTCAAGCGGCCCCAGGCCCCGGTGGACAGCGGCAAGGGCTTCACCCTGGCCCAGAAGATGGTGGGCAAGGCCTGCGGCGTAACCGGTATCCGCCCCGGCACCTACTGCGAGCCGCGCATGACCACCGTGGGTTCCCAGGACACCACCGGCCCCATGACCCGCGACGAACTCAAGGATCTGGCCTGCCTGGGCTTCCAGGCCGATCTGGTGATGCAGTCCTTCTGCCACACCGCCGCCTATCCCAAGCCGGTGGACGTGCAGACCCACCACACCTTGCCGGACTTCATCATGAACCGGGGCGGTGTCTCCCTGCGTCCGGGTGACGGCATCATCCACTCTT
This sequence comes from Ectothiorhodospira lacustris, assembly GCF_022227785.1. Lineage (NCBI taxonomy): Bacteria > Pseudomonadati > Pseudomonadota > Gammaproteobacteria > Chromatiales > Ectothiorhodospiraceae > Ectothiorhodospira > Ectothiorhodospira lacustris. Next base: position 18,926 of record NZ_JAJNQM010000025.1, read on the forward strand.
GGCTGAACCGCATGCTGCTGCCCGACACCGTGGGCACCGGCGGTGACTCGCACACCCGCTTCCCCATCGGCATCTCCTTCCCGGCCGGCTCCGGTCTGGTGGCTTTTGCCGCCGCCACCGGCGTGATGCCCCTGGATATGCCCGAGTCGGTCCTGGTGCGCTTCAAAGGTGAGCGTCAGTCCGGCATCACCCTGCGGGATCTGGTTCACGCCATCCCCTATGCGGCCATCCAGCAGGGTCTGCTGACGGTGGAGAAAAAGGGCAAGAAGAATATCTTCTCCGGCCGCATCCTGGAGATCGAAGGTCTGGACGACCTCACCGTGGAACAGGCGTTCGAGCTGTCCGATGCCTCTGCCGAGCGTTCCGCCGGTGGCTGCACCATCGCCCTGTCGGAAGATCGGGTGGCCGAATACCTGCGCTCGAATATCACCATGCTGCGCTGGATGATCGCCAACGGTTACGGCGATGCCCGGACCCTGGAGCGTCGCGCCAAGGCCATGGAAGAGTGGCTGGCCAATCCCCGCCTGATGCGGGCCGACGCGGATGCCGAGTACGCGGCGGTGATCGAGATCGATCTTAGTCAGATCAAGGAGCCCATCCTCTGTGCTCCCAATGATCCGGACGACGCCCGTCTGCTGTCGGAAGTGGCCGGCGGCAAGATTGACGAGGTGTTCATCGGCTCCTGCATGACCAACATCGGTCACTTCCGCGCCGCCGGCAAGCTGCTGGAGACGTTCCAGGGCCAGATGCCCACCCGTCTGTGGCTGTCGCCGCCTACCCGCATGGATCAGCGCCAGCTGACGGAGGAGGGCTACTACGGCATCTATGGTCGTGCCGGCGCCCGCACCGAGATGCCCGGCTGTTCCCTGTGCATGGGCAATCAGGCCCGGGTGGCCCCCGGTGCCAAGGTGGTGTCCACCTCCACCCGCAACTTCCCCAACCGTCTGGGGGACGGGGCCGATGTGTTCCTGGCCTCCGCGGAGCTGGCGGCGGTGGCGGCTGTGATGGGGCGCCTGCCCACGGTGGATGAGTACATGGGGCATGTGGCCGGCCTGAATACCATGGCGGCCGAGGTCTACCGTTACCTCAACTTTGATCAGTTGCCGGAGTATGAGGAAGCGGCCCGGAAGGTAATTCCGGTGGTGGCGGCGTAGGGTTTTTGCCCTCTCACCCCTTACCCCAGCCCCTCTCCCCTTGTGGGAGAGGGGCTTTTTGTCGAGGTGCTCCCTTCTCCCTTAAAGAGGAGAAGGGCAGGGGATGAGGGGTATGGCAGGTATGAACACATAGGCTCAGGAGGCCTCTGCGGTCTCCTCAAGCATGAATCGCGCCTCAGCCAGCATGGCGTTGCGCCCGAAGATCAGTTTCCATCTCGATCCCCCTGCCTGACGCCACAGGACTGCTGCGCGGATGCCCGCCAGGAGCAGGGCGCGGATGCGTGCCGCATTGTGCGGGTTGGCCAGGTGGTTCTGCTCCCCCTGCACGACGATCCGAGGCCCCAGCTCACTGATGGTGTTCTGATAGGTCTGGCCCAGGCGGGACATGATGTTCTCGTGCAGGATGCCGAAGGATTCGCTTTGATGGGCGGCCACTTCGATCCCGTCCCGTAGCGTCTTGATCATGTCCGGCTGCTTCATCAGCTTGCGCTCCAGATAGAACAGGCTGATGACATACCGGGAGATCTCGCCGTCCACCTGCTGGGAGCCCGACTGAACCTGCTCCAGCAGGGTCCGCAACCCCCGACGCAGGTTCGCCGCGCCGCCGTAAATATCGTCGATGGCCTTGGCCTCGAAGGCAAACAGGCTGCTGATCATGGTCTGCAGTTGATCGGCATCGCACTGACCACGCCAGGCGACATCCTTAACCAGTGCGGCGGACTGGAAGAGGGCGGCCAGGGCCAGGGTTCGATTGCGGTGTGAAGCTTCCACGGGTCGTTTTCCGTTTGCGTGACTGGTTTGATTCGGGGGTAACTATAACCCGATTGGATGCGGTCGGGCGTCCGTATCCTTACGGGCGATGATGCCACCACCCAGACATTCGGTCCCTTGATAGAACACCACCGACTGCCCCGGCGCCACCGCGCGCTGCCGGTGATGGAAGCGCACATTGAGCGCGCCGGGTTGATCCGGCATCGGTTCCACCATGCAGTCCTGGTGGGCCTGCCGGTAGCGGATCTTGGCCTGGCAGTGCAGGGGCATTTTCGGCGCATTGCCGGCGATCCAGTGCACGTCCGTGGCCACCAGGCCACCGGCGTGCAGGGCGGGATGATCGTGTCCTTGGGCCACGATCAGGCGGTTGCCGGTCATGTCCTTGTCCACCACATACCAGGGGTTTTCCGCGGCGCCGTGGACGCCACCGATGCCCAGTCCCTGGCGCTGTCCCGGGGTGTAGTACATGAGTCCCTGGTGCTCGCCCAGTGTTTGTCCCTCGGTGCTGACGATGGGGCCGGGTTGGGCCGGCAGGTAGCGCTTGAGAAAGTCCCGGAAACGCCGTTCACCGATGAAGCAGATGCCGGTGCTGTCCTTCTTGGCGTGGTTCACAAACCCGGCCCCGGTGGCGATCTCACGCACCCGGGTCTTTTCCAGTTCACCCAGGGGGAAGAGGGTGCGGGACAGGGCCGGCTGGCCAAGGGCATGCAGGAAATAGGACTGGTCCTTGTTGGTATCCGATCCCTGCAACAGGCGAAAGCGTCCGTCCAGTTCATCCACCCGGGCGTAATGGCCGGTGGCGATGAGGTCGGCACCCTTGTCCAGGGCATAGTCCAGGAAGGCGCGGAACTTGATCTCCCGGTTACAGAGAATGTCCGGATTAGGCGTGCGGCCCAGACGGTATTCCTCCAGAAAATGGGCGAACACCCGGTCCCAGTACTCCTTGGCAAAATTCACCTTGTGCAGGGGGATTTCTAACTCGACGCACACGGCCTTGGCATCTGCCAGGTCGGTGGCGGCGGAACAGTAGCCGGGTTCGTCGTCATCTTCCCAGTTCTTCATGAACAGACCTTCCACCCGGTAACCCTGTTCCATCAGCAGGAGGGCGGAGACGGATGAGTCCACGCCGCCGGACATGCCGACGATGACGCGTTTGGCGCGGGATGGGGTCATGGCATGTCCACCAGCAGGTCCAGGGGATAGCGGCGATCGTTCAGGTAATCATCAATGCAGCGCAGCACCAGCGGGGTGCGCAGTTTGTCGGGATGGGCCGCCAGTGCATCACGATCGATCCAGTGGGTGTCGAGGATGTCCGGATCCCGCACCTGGCCGGGTATCGGTTCCGAGATGTCGCCGGTGACGGCCACGCGGATGAAGGTGAGCCCCGTGGGCGCATGCTTCCAGCGGTAGATGCCCACCAGGGCGCGGGGGGTGAGACGACGGCCGGTTTCTTCCAGGGTCTCCCGGATGGCGGCGGCGATCAGGTCCTCGTCCTCTTCCAGGTGCCCGGCGGGCTGGTTGTAGACGCTGCGGCCTTGTTCCAGTTCCTCCACCAGCAGAAAGCGGCCATTCCGTTCGACGACGGCAGCGACGGTGACGCGTGGGGTCCAGACCATGTTTAAGGGGTTCCTCAGGGATGATGTAGGTATTCTGAGACCGTCATTTCTGCCACGGTCGTTATTCCCGCCACGGTCGTCATTCCCGCGAAGGCGGGAATCCAGCGGACCGACCACCTTGGGCTCCCGCTTTCGCGGGAGTGACGGCAGGTTATTTTAGCGGGAGTGGCGACAAGGTGCTTTCGATGATCGTCATTCCCGCGAAGGCGGGAATCCAGTCGCGGACCGACCACCCTGGGCTCCCGCTTTCGTGGGAGTGACGGCAGGTTATTCCAGCGGGAGTGGCGGCAGGGTGCTTTCGCCCGTCCTGTGGTCCAACCCGAGGCCGTGTATAATCCCACCAAAATCCTTTACAACAACTTCAATACCACAAGGGAGTGCCCATGGCATACCAACATATCAAAGTCCCCGCAGAAGGCGTCAAGATTACCGCCAATGAAGACTTCTCCCTGAATGTCCCCAATCACCCGATCATCCCCTTCATCGAGGGTGATGGCATCGGTGTGGACATCACCCCGGTCATGCAGCGGGTGGTGGACGCGGCCGTGGAAAAGACCTACGGCGGCGAACGCAAAATTGCCTGGATGGAAGTCTTTGCAGGCGAAAAGGCCACCCACGTCTATGGCGGGGACAACTGGCTGCCCCGGGAAACCATGGAGGCCGTACGCGACTTCGTGGTGTCCATCAAGGGGCCTCTCACCACCCCCGTGGGTGGCGGTATCCGTTCCCTGAACGTGGCCCTGCGCCAGGAACTGGACCTGTATGTCTGCCAGCGTCCGGTGCGCTATTACAGCGGCACTCCCAGCCCTCTGAAACAGCCGGAAAAGACCGACATGGTGATATTCAGGGAAAACTCCGAGGACATCTACGCCGGTATCGAATGGGCCGCAGGCAGCCCCGAGGCGAAGAAAGTGATGGACTTCCTGGTCAACACCATGGGCGTCACCAAGATCCGCTTCCCTGAAACCAGCGGTATCGGCGTCAAGCCCGTGTCCGAGGAAGGCACCAAGCGGCTGGTCCGCAAGGCCATCCAGTACGCCATCGAGAACGATCGCAGCTCCGTGACTCTGGTGCACAAGGGCAACATCATGAAGTTCACCGAAGGGGCTTTCAAAAACTGGGGTTATGAGTTGGCGGTGCAGGAATTCGGTGCCTCCGAGATCGACGGCGGTCCCTGGTGCCGTCTGACCAACCCCAAGAACGGCAAGGAAATCCTCATCAAGGACGTCATCGCCGACAACTTCCTGCAGCAGATTCTCCTGCGCCCGGAAGATTACAGCGTGATCGCCACCATGAACCTCAACGGCGACTACATCTCCGACGCCTTGGCGGCCCAGGTGGGCGGCATCGGCATCGCCCCGGGGGCCAACCTGTCCGATACCGTGGCCATGTTCGAGGCCACTCATGGAACCGCGCCCAAGTACGCCGGTCTGGATAAGGTGAACCCCGGCTCCCTGATCCTGTCCGCAGAGATGATGCTCCGTCACCTGGGCTGGGTGGAGGCCGCGGATCTCATCGTCAAGGGCCTCTCCGGCGCTATCAGCTCCGGTCAGGTGACTTATGACTTCGCCCGTGCCATCGACAGCGCCACCGAGCTTTCCTGCTCGGAGTTCGGCGAGAACATCGTGGCTCACATGTGATCCGCCAGGAACTGAATCGGCCATTGATTGATCTGACATGATGGGAGACGAACAGAAACACCAATCCGACCATGGGCTGGTCGTCGAGACAGCGAAACCCAGGCTCAAGCAGCCGCCTCAGTACAAGGTGGTGCTGCTCAACGACGACTACACTCCAATGGAGTTCGTGGTTCAGGTCCTGGAGGTCTTCTTCGCGATGGATCGCGAGAAGGCTACCCGGGTCATGCTCCACGTGCACACCCGCGGCAAAGGCGTGTGTGGCATCTATACTCGGGATATCGCCGAAACCAAGGTGGCTCAGGTCAACGACTATTCACGGGAACACCAGCATCCATTGCACTGCGCGATGGAAGAGGCCTAGCGGGTACGCGACCATGCTGAATAAAGAACTCGAGTTTTCACTGAACATGGCTTTCAAGGCCGCGCGCGAGAAACGTCACGAGTTCATGACGGTGGAGCACCTGCTGCTCGCCCTCACGGACAACCCGACGGCCGCCACGGTGCTGCGGGCCTGCGGGGCCAACATCGATGCCCTGCGCAAGGAGCTCGAGGAATTCGTGGACGCCAACACCCCCAGGCTACCCATGAAGGACCCGCGGGATACCCAGCCCACGCTGGGCTTTCAGCGGGTGCTGCAACGGGCGGTGTTCCATGTCCAATCTTCCGGCCGCAAGGAGGTCACCGGCGCCAATGTGCTGGTGGCCATCTTCGGCGAGCAGGAGTCCCATGCGGTCTACCTGCTCGGCCGGCATGATCTGGCCCGGCTGGACGTGGTGAACTACATCTCCCACGGGATTTCCAAGGTCTCCGACGAGCAGCAGGAGGACGATGGTGGCGCCGGTGCCGTCGGCGAGGCTCAGGATGCGGACGAGGCCGCCCGCAAGAATCCCCTGGAGAGTTTTGCCACCAACCTCAACGAACAGGCGCGCAGGGGGAAGATTGATCCCCTGATCGGGCGTGCCCATGAGCTGGAGCGCACGGTGCAGATCCTGTGCCGTCGCCGTAAGAACAACCCCCTGTACGTGGGGGAGGCGGGGGTGGGCAAGACCGCCATCGCCGAAGGCCTGGCCAAGAAGATCGTGGACTGCGAAGTGCCGGAGGTGCTGCAGGATGCGGTGATCTATTCCCTGGACCTGGGGGCCCTTGTGGCCGGCACCAAGTACCGGGGGGATTTCGAAAAGCGCCTCAAGGGGGTGCTGTCCCAGTTGCGGCGGCAGCAGGGGGCGGTGCTCTTCATCGACGAGATCCATACCATCATCGGGGCCGGTGCGGCCTCCGGCGGGGTCATGGATGCCTCCAACCTGATCAAGCCCATGCTGGCCTCCGGGGAGCTCAAGTGCATCGGCTCCACCACCTACCAGGAGTATCGCGGCATCTTCGAGAAGGACCGGGCGCTGGCCCGGCGGTTCCAGAAGATCGACGTCAACGAGCCCACGGTGGATGAGACCTACGAGATCCTCAAGGGACTCAAGTCCCGTTTCGAGTCTCATCACGACGTGCGCTATACCAGCAAGGCCCTGCGGGCGGCGGCGGAGCTGTCCAGCCGCTATATTACCGATCGTCACCTGCCGGACAAGGCCATCGACGTCATCGATGAGGCAGGGGCCAACCGGCGCCTGCTGCCGTCCAGTCAGCGCAAGAAGACCATCTCGGTGCAGGATGTGGAAAACATCGTTGCCAAGATTGCCCGCATCCCACCCAAGAGTGTGTCCGCCTCGGACATGGATACCCTCAAGAACCTGGAGCGTAATCTCAAGATGGTGGTGTTCGGTCAGGATGCCCCCATCGAGACCCTGGCGGCCGCCATCAAGATGGCCCGTTCCGGTCTGGGGGACCGGGACAAGCCCATCGGCTCATTCCTGTTCGCCGGCCCCACCGGTGTGGGCAAGACGGAGGTTACCCGCCAGCTGGCCCAGATCCTGGGGATCGAGTTGGTTCGCTTCGACATGTCCGAGTACATGGAGCGGCATACCGTGTCCCGGTTGATCGGCGCCCCTCCGGGCTATGTGGGGTATGACGAAGGCGGTTTGCTCACAGGGGCCATCCTCAAGCAGCCCCATGCAGTGCTGCTGCTGGACGAGGTGGAAAAGGCTCATCCGGACGTCTTCAACCTGCTGCTGCAGGTGATGGACCACGGCACCCTGACGGATACCAACGGCCGCAAGGTGGATTTTCGCAACGTGATCCTGGTGATGACCAGCAACGTGGGCGCCGAGGTCTCCAGTCGACCATCCATGGGCTTCACCCAGCAGGATCATTCCAGCGATGCCATGGAGGTGCTCAAGCGCACGTTCACGCCGGAGTTCCGCAACCGCCTGGATGCCATCATCCAGTTCAAGCCGCTGGATCCGGTGACCATCGCCAGTGTGGTGGACAAGTTCCTGACTCAGCTTCAGGCCCAGCTGGATGAGAAGAAGGTGACCCTGGTGGTGGATGATGATGCCCGCGCCTGGCTGGCCGAGCACGGCTACGATCCGAAGATGGGCGCGCGTCCCATGGGGCGGGTGATTCAGGATCGGATCAAGAAACCCTTGGCGGAGGAGATCCTGTTCGGCCGTCTGGCCGGTGGTGGCGAGGTCCATGTGTGCGTCAGGGACGGGGAACTGAGTCTGGACTACGCGGAGGAAGCGGTGCACTGACCCGGGTGTGTTCTGCCTGTTTCGGTTGCGAAGCAACGGCTAAAAGGCCGCAGTCCCGAGGGGCTGCGGCCTTTCCTGCTTTAGGGATGCAAGGGTGCGGCGAAGCCCCGGCCTTTACTTATTGCGGTAGACGATCCGGCCCTTGGTCAGGTCGTACGGTGTCATTTGCACCGTGACACGGTCACCACGCAGGATGCGAATGTAGTGCTTGCGCATCCGCCCGGAAATGTGGGCGGTGACCACGTGACCATTATCCAGTTCAACGCGAAACATGGTATTGGGCAGGTTGTCCAGCACCGTGCCTTCCATCTCGATGTGATCTTCTTTCGGCATACGCCTGTTTCAGGGTTTGAGCAGCGAAGGCGTAATTATCAACAACCGGACGCATAAAACAAGCACCGGAAGGGGTATTCTTTGCCGAAATTTGCAGATGATTGCCCCAAGGTGTCGGCTTTGCCTAAACTAGCCGCCCTAACCCTGACGCTTTCAAGGAATTTGCGCCATGAAACTCGCATGTGTGTTTCCAGGCCAAGGCTCCCAGTCGCTGGGCATGCTCGGCGCTCTGGCGGAGGCCTTTCCCCTGGTCCGTGAGACCTTTCAGGAGGCTTCGGACGTCCTGGGCCTTGACCTGTGGGCGCTGACCCAGACAGGCCCTGCGGATGATCTGAACCGGACCGAAAATACCCAGCCGGCCATGCTGGCGGCCGGCGTGGCCGTCTGGCGGGTATGGACCGCCCAGGGGGGCATCGAGCCCGAGGTCATGGCAGGTCATAGCCTGGGTGAGTACACGGCGCTGGTTTGCGCCGACGCCCTGGACTTTGATGCCGCCGTGCGCCTGGTGGCCGAACGTGGCCGCCTGATGCAGAGCGCGGTACCGGCAGGCGAGGGCGCCATGGCGGCCATTCTCGGGCTGGATGACGAACAGATCAGGACCGTCTGTCGCGAAGCCGCGGACGCCGGAGTGGTGGAGGCTGTCAACTACAACGCCCCGGGACAGGTGGTCATTGCCGGTCAGACGGCGGCCGTGGACCGGGCCATCATCCTGGCAAGTGAAGCCGGCGCCAAGCGCAGCGTGAAACTGCCGGTGAGCGTGCCCTCCCATTGCTCCCTGCTTAAGGCGGCGGCCAGCAACATGCACGTACGCCTGGAATCCGTGCGCGTGGGAACCCCAGCGATTCGCGTGATCCACAACGTGGACGTGGCCTCCCACGCCGAGCCGGATGTGATCCGGGCCGCTCTGGCGGCGCAGATCCATCGGCCGGTGCGCTGGGTGGAGACCGTGCAGGCCATGGCCGCGGACGGCGTCACCACCGTGTTGGAACTGGGTCCCGGCAAGGTGCTCACCGGCCTGAACAAGCGTATCGACAAGGCACTGACCGTGGCCTGCGTGCAGGATCCGGACAGCCTGACTCAGGCATTGGCCCTGGGTGCGTCCTGATCCGCTTCGCCGGCATCCCCCATCATAACGAGGACCCCGCATGAATCTTGAAGGTGAAATCGCACTCGTCACCGGCGCCAGCCGTGGCATCGGCAAGGCCATTGCCCTGACCCTGGCTCGCCAGGGTGCCGTCGTGGTGGGTACCGCCACCAGCGAAGGCGGTGCTCAAGCCATTTCCGCATACCTGAGCGAAGCCGGTACTCGGGGGCGCGGCATGGCGCTGGATGTGACCCGGCCCGAGGCCGTGGATGCCGTGATCAAAGCCGTCGGCGAAGAGTTCGGCGGTGTGACCATCCTGGTGAACAATGCCGGCATTACCCGCGATAATCTCCTCATGCGCATGAAGGACGAGGAGTGGGATGCCATCATCCAGACCAATCTCACGGCCGTATACCGGATGAGCAAGGCCGTGCTGCGCGGCATGATGAAGGCCCGTAAGGGACGTATCATCAACGTAGGCTCAGTAGTGGGCTCTTCCGGCAACGCGGGCCAGACCAACTACGCGGCGGCCAAGGCCGGTCTGCTGGGATTCACCCGGTCCCTGGCCCGTGAGGTCGGTTCCCGCGGGATCACGGTCAACACCGTGGCGCCGGGCTTTATCGATACCGACATGACCAAGGATCTGCCCGAGGCTCAGCGCGAGGCCTTGCTGACCCAGATCCCGTTGGGGCGTCTGGGGGCGCCGGAAGAGATCGCTCAGGCGGTTGCCTTCCTGGCCTCTCCTGGTGCAGCCTACGTCACCGGAGAGACCCTGCACGTGAACGGCGGGATGTTCATGGGTTAAAAAACGACGTCAGTACAGTGGATCGACCGCAGGGATTTCACTACAATAGCGGCCCAGCTTCGGCTGCTTTTCAAATCAAGGGGATAGGCTAACCATGAGCAACATTGAAGAACGCGTCAAGAAAATCGTCGTCGAACAACTCGGAGTGAAGGAAGACGAGGTGACCAACGCCGCTTCCTTCGTCGACGACCTCGGCGCGGATTCTCTGGATACCGTCGAGCTGGTGATGGCCCTCGAAGAGGAATTCGAAACCGAAATTCCTGACGAGGAAGCCGAGAAGATCACCACCGTTCAGCAGGCCATCGACTACATCAACGAGCACCTGCCGAGCGCCTGATCCCCCGATTCGGAGGATCATGCTCAACACCCGCGCCGCGACCAGTCCCCTGATCGCGGTCGTGGGTGCCTCAAACAGGTTTAGAGTCGAACTCAAGGTTTCACGCCCGAGCGTGGAAAAGGGGCAGTAGCATTGTCTAAACGGCGCGTAGTCATCACCGGTCTTGGCATCGTCTCGCCGGTCGGGTCCACCATCCAAACCGCATGGGACAATGTCACTGCGGGTCGTAGCGGCATCACTCCCATTGATGTCTTTGACGCTTCCCAGATGCCCGTGCGCATCTCCGGTGCCGTTCGGGACTTCAATGCGGACGATTACATCTCGCCCAAGGAACAGCGCAAGATGGACACCTTCGTCCACTACGGCATGGCCGCCGGCATTCAGGCCATCCGGGACGCGGGACTGGAAGTCACCGAGGACAATGCCGAACGTATCGGTGTGGCCATCGGCTCCGGCATCGGCGGTCTGCCCTATATCGAGAAAAGCTACGAGGCCTTTCTCAAGGGTGGCGCCCGCAAGATCTCTCCCTTTTTCGTGCCCAGTGCGATCATCAACATGGTGGCGGGCAATCTCTCCATCATGTTTGGCCTCAAGGGCCCGAACATCTCCATCGTGTCCGCCTGTGCCACCGGCACCCACAACATCGGTGACGCGGCACGCATGATCAAGTACGGCGAAGTGGACGTCATGGTCGCCGGCGGTGCGGAAATGGCCACCACCCCTCTGGGTATCGGCGGCTTTGCGGCGGCCCGCGCCCTGTCCACCCGCAATGATGACCCGGAACGGGCCAGCCGCCCCTGGGACAAGGATCGCGACGGTTTCGTGCTGGGCGACGGTGCCGGCGTCCTGGTGCTGGAAGAGTATGAACATGCCAAGGCTCGCGGAGCCCGCATTTACTGCGAACTGTCCGGCTTCGGTTGGAACTCCGATGCCTTCCATATGACCCAGCCTTCCACCGGTGGCGAAGGGGCCGCCGCCTGCATGCTGCAGGCGCTGAAGGATGCGGGACTCAATCCGGATCAGGTGGACTATATCAATGCCCACGGCACCTCCACCCCGGCCGGCGACAAGGCCGAGACCATGGCCGTGAAGCGCGCCCTGGGGGACCATGCCTACAAGGTAGCGGTGAGTTCCACCAAGTCCATGACCGGACACCTGCTGGGCGCTGCCGGCGGCATCGAAGCGGTGTTTTCCGCCTTGGCCCTGTCGGAAGGGGTACTGCCACCCACCATCAACCTGGAGAACCCGGAACCGGAGTGTGACCTGGACTATGTGCCCAACACGGCACGGGAGTTCAAGGGCAGCGTCGCGATGTCCAATTCCTTCGGTTTTGGCGGGACCAACGGGACCCTGGTGTTCAGCAAGATCTGAGCCGTTCAGTCCCATGACTGCCGGAAGGCCGCCGGGTGCGTTGTCGCCTGGCGGCCTTCCGTGTTTTTGGACTTAAGTGATGCTGATCGGTATCGGGGGTCCGCGGTGATGCTTGTCAATGGCCGACCGGCCTTGTTGCTGCCGGTGAATGACCGGGGCCTGCAGTACGGCGATGGTCTGTTCGAGACCCTGCGTATTCGGCAGGGCCGCCCAGCTCATTGGCAGCGCCATCTTGAACGACTACGGGAAGGCTGTCGGCGACTGGGATTCGAGATGCCGGATGCCGTCGTGCTGGAGACGGAGGCGCGGCTCATTGCGGCCGAGTATCCCGAGGGCATTCTCAAATTGATGGTCACCCGCGGGTCCGGTCCCCGGGGATATCGCCCTCCCGTCGCGCCGTCTCCGACCCGTATCCTGACGGGGAGTCCGGTCCCGGACACACCTCCCGGCTGGAGGCGGGATGGGGTACAGGTGCGCATCTGCCGGATGCGCCTGTCCTCCAATCCGGCATTGGCAGGGATCAAGCACCTGAACCGCCTGGAGCAGGTGCTGGCCCGGTCGGAATGGGACGATGAGCACCAGGAAGGACTGATGCTGGATGGGGAGCACCGGGTGGTCGAGGGGACCATGAGCAATCTGTTCCTGATTCGGGACGGGGCGTTGCTGACACCCTGGCTGGATCGCTGCGGCGTGGCCGGCATTACCCGGGGGCGGATCATGGACATTGCCGCAGCGATGGGGGTTGCCTGCACGCAGACCAGGATCGGCCCGCAAGATCTTTTCCGGGCCGATGGGCTGTTGCTCTGCAATACCCTGATCGGGATCTGGCCGGTGCGGTGTCTGGAGGGGCGGCCCTTGCCCGTACCGGACCTGGTGAGAGAACTCCAGCGCCGACTGGAAAACCCGGATCAATGATGCCGGGAGACAATCAGGGCTTGCTCATGAGGGGCCGGCGGACGACAATCCCTCCTGAGTTCATGCCGAACAAGGTCAAATACCGATTCCCGTGATGCGCCGTCTTTTGCTGCTTATCCTTCTGCTGCCTGTGATCATGGCCGGCTGGTTGGTGTGGGATTATCACCGGTTTTTGCAGACGCCGGTCAATCTTGCCGCAGCCACGGAATTTCAGGTCCCTGCCGGGGCATCCCTGCGCCGGGTGGGCCAGGAACTGGCCGCGGCCGGGATCATCAGCAAGCCCCATTACTGGGAGATCCAGGGCAGGTTGTCCGAACAGGATCAGGGCATCCGGGCCGGGGAGTACCTGATTCAGCCCAGGCATACCCCCGAAGACCTACTGGCCCTGTTCATCCGTGGTCGCACCATCCAGTACAGCCTCACCATCCCGGAAGGCTGGACCTTCCTGCAGATGATGCGGGCCATCGCTGCCCACGAGAAGATCCGGGATACCCTGGAACCGGATGACTACATGAACGTGATGGCGTATCTGGGTCGCCCCGGGGAGCATCCCGAGGGCTGGTTCTTCCCGGATACCTATCTGTTTCCCCGCCAGACCACGGACATGGATATCCTGCGCATCGCCCATCAGCGCATGCAGAAGGAGTTGGACCTGGCCTGGGAGAACCGCCATGAAGATCTGCCGCTGAACAATGCCTATGAAGCTTTGATCATGGCCTCCATTGTGGAGAAGGAGACCGGACGGGCTGATGAACGCACTCAGGTCTCTGCCGTGTTCAATGAACGTCTGCGTCGGGGCATGCGCCTGCAGACTGACCCTACCGTGATCTACGGTATCGAGCACTTCGACGGCCGTATTCGCCGCCGGGATCTGCGTGCCGACAATCCCTACAACACCTATACCCGCGACGGCCTGCCGCCCACGCCCATTGCCCTGCCGGGCGCAGCGGCCTTGCAGGCGGCGGTGAATCCCGGCGATTCCCGGGCCTTGTTCTTTGTGTCCCGGGGCGATGGTAGCCACCATTTCTCCAAAACCTATCAGGAGCACCGTCGGGCCGTGATCCAGTACCAGCTCGGCGGCGATGCCAGCCGTTACGGGCGCTGACGAACAGGAATCCCGCGTTTTGACCAGTCCATCTGCCACTGCCGAAAGGCGAGGGCGCTTCATCTGTCTTGAAGGAATCGAGGGGGTGGGAAAGTCCACCCACCTGGGTGCCGTGGTGGCCCACCTGCAGGCGCGGGGGATTACCACCGTGAGTACCCGCGAACCCGGTGGTACCCCGCTGGGAGAGGCGGTTCGCGGCCTGTTGCTCTCCCGGGACTATCCCCCCATGCATGCGGATACGGAACTGTTGCTCATGTTCGCCGCCCGGGCGGAGCATCTGCGTCACTTTATCCTGCCGGCGCTGGATGCGGGAACCTGGGTGGTCAGTGACCGCTTCACCGATGCCACTTACGCCTATCAGGGCGGCGGACGCGGGATTGCGGTGGAGCGCATCGCCGCCCTGGAAGACTGGGTGCAAGGCCGTGTCAGACCGGATCTGACCATTCTGCTGGATGCCGATGTTGCCACCGGACTGGCCCGGGCCGGCAAGCGGGGCGAGGCGGATCGTTTCGAGCAGGAAACCGTTGATTTTTTCGAGCGGGTGAGGGCGGTCTATCGTGAGCGCGCCCGTTTGGCCCCGGATCGTTATGCGGTGGTGGATGCGCGAAGAGATCTGGTCCAGGTGCGGGCGGCCCTGCTGAGTCGGATCGATGATCTGCTGGCCCGCTCAGTACCCGGGGCGTCATGAACGGCGCCTCCTTTCCCTGGCTGGATGAGGCCTGGCGGGCAATACTGGAGCGGCGGCGTTCAGGTCGTTTGCCTCACGGCTGGCTATTCACGGGGCCGACCGGAACCGGCAAGCTGGATTTTGCGAGGGCCTTCTGCCAGGCGATTCAGTGCGAATCACCCCAGGCCCAAGGGGTTGCCTGTGGTCAGTGTCATGGTTGTCGCATGTGGCTGGCCGGTGCCCACCCCGATCTGATGGAACTCACCATCCCGGAGGGCAAGACCCGTATCCTGGTGGACCAGATCCGGGAACTGAGGGATTTCATGTCCCTGAGCCGCAGCCATGGTCCCTGCCGGATGGCCATTCTGTGGCCCGCCGATACCATGACCGAGAATGCCGCCAACAGCCTGCTCAAGACCTTGGAAGAGCCGCCGGGAGATGCAATATTGATCCTGGTCAGCGCCCATGCCTCCCGCTTGCCGGCCACCGTTCGCAGCCGCTGCCAGCAGGTCAAGCTGGCGTTGCCCTCACGCCCCGAGGCCCGGCGCTGGCTGACGGAAGCCATGCCGACGGTGCCCGCCGGGGATCTGGATGCCCTGCTGGCCCTGGGGCATGGATCGCCGCTGCGTGCCCGGATGTTGGCGGAGCAGGAGACATTGAGTCAGTGGCGTACCCAACTGGATGCCCTGCTGACCCTGTTGCAGGGGCGCAAGGGGGTGGTGGAACTGTCCGAGCAATGGCACAAGTTGCCTGTGGACGTGCTGGTGGACCGGTTGCAGATCCTCATGGCGGACGGGATTCGTCGGCACATGACGGGAGGAGATGGATCTCTGTTATCCGGCATGGCCACCTCGAAGGATTTGCAGGTCCTGACGGGACAGCTGGACCTGGCGGCCTGTTTCCGTTTTCAGGAACGATTGCTCGAGTGGCGCCGTCTTTCGGACACCCCGATCAACCCGCAGGTGCTGCTGGAAGATATACTGGTAACCCTGCTTGATCTGGCACAGACCTGAAGGAGGAGACATGGCACCGGGACAAGGCATACTTTCGCTGGCGATCAAGGACAAGCATTCCCTTTATGCCGCCTACATGTCTTATGTGAAGAATGGCGGTTTGTTCATTCCCACGCAGAAGCCCTACAAGCTGGGCGACGAGGTCTTCATGCTCCTGACCTTGATGGAGGAGCGCGAGCGTATTCCGGTAGCCGGGCGCGTCATCTGGGTCACGCCCCCCAGGGCCCAAGGTAACCGCACGCCCGGCATCGGTGTGCAGTTCAACGCCCAGGACAAGGGTGCCACCCGCAACAAGATCGAAGGCCTGCTGGGCGGGGCGCTGCAGTCGGACCGGCTGACCAATACCATGTAGTTTGCATCATCTCTCACCCAAGCGATGACAGATCGAAATTCATGCTGATTGATTCTCACTGCCACCTGGATCGGATCGACCTGAGCGGGTTCGACGACGACATGGACCAACTCATGGCCGCGGCCACCGTGGCCGGTGTCGAGCACATGCTGTGCGTGTGCATCGACATGAACAACTTTCAGGCCGTCAAGGATCTGGCCGGGCGCTATGCCCAGGTCTCCTGTTCCGTGGGAGTGCATCCCAGTGCGCGAGAAGGCCATGAACCCGACGCGGAAGCATTGGCGGCCATGGCTGCCGATCCGGAGGTGGTGGCCATCGGCGAAACCGGGCTGGATTACCACTACAACGAGGGCGACCTGGCCTGGCAGCGGGAGCGGTTCCGGGTGCATGTGCGGGCCGCCCGGGCGGCGGGCAAGCCGTTGATCATTCATACCCGGGATGCCCGCGCGGATACCCTGGCGATCTTGTCAGAGGAGGGTGCCCGGGACGTGGGCGGGGTCCTGCATTGCTTCACCGAAGACTGGGACACGGCCAGGGCAGGGCTGGACCTGGGGTTTCACGTTTCCTTTTCCGGGATCGTCACCTTTCGTAACGCTGAACCCCTGAGGGAGGTGGCGCGACGTGTGCCGGCGGACCGGCTGCTGATAGAGACGGATGCCCCCTATCTGGCTCCGGCGCCGTTCAGGGGCAAGATGAATCACCCGGCCCTGGTCCGTCATGTGGCCGAGTGCGTGGCCACCGTCAGGGGTGAGAGCCTGGAGACCTTGGCCGCCCGGACCACGCAGAACTATCGGCGCCTGTTTCATCCCCAGCCGTAGGCGCGGCGGTCACCCATCAACCGTCGAGGAAAGCTGCCGCCATCTCCACGGCCCGTTCCAGGTCACCGGTCCGGGTATGGAAATGGGGGGAGAACCGGATGCCGCCGCCCCGTGGGGCGCATAGCACTCCGGCGTCCATCAGTTGGCGGTGGCATGCCTCCACGTCCATCTCCCGACGCCCGAAGGTGACGATGCCCGAGCGCCGTTCCGGCGCCTGGGGAGAATAGACCTCGAACTTGGCGGACCTGAGCAGATCCACCAGATATTCCACGTTTCTGGACAGGGCATCGGCGACGAAAGCCATGCCCAGCTCCTCGAACAGGGACAGGCTGGCGTCCAGGGCGTGAATCCCCACCATGTTGGGGCTGCCGCATTCGAATCGGCGTGCCGAATCGGCAGGTTGCCAGTCCATCCGGTCATAATCTCCGCACTGTTCCACCATGTGCCAGCCGTACTGGTTCAGGCTCAGTGCCTCGCGGGCCTCCGGGCCGGCATAGAACACCGCGATGCCCTCGGGTCCGAGTAGCCACTTGTGGGCATCGGCGGCGAGAAAGTCCACTTGGGCCGACTGCACATCCAGGGGCAGGGCGCCCAGTTGCTGGATGGCGTCCACACAGAACCAGATCCCCCGATGCCTGCAGGCAGCGCCCAGACGCTCCAGATCCAGTCGCAGGCCCCGGGCATATTGTACGGCGCTCACGCTCAGCAGGCGGGTGCGCCGGTTCGTGGCCGCCAGTAACGCGGCCTCCGGGTCCGCCACCGAGAGATCCACCAGGCGGACCTCCACGCCGAAGCGGGACTCCAGGGCCTGCCAGACGATCCGGTTGGACGGAAACTCCTGCACCGGACAGACCACGTTGTCCCCATGCCGCCACGCCAGTCCGAAGGCCACCACGGACAGGCCTTCCGAGGTGTTCTTGAGCAGGGCGATGTCCTCTGTGGCTGGGGCATTGATCAGTCGCTGCAGCCGTCCGCGGAGCCTTTTTTCCACCGCCATCCACTGCGGATAATGCAGCGATCCATAGAGGGTATTTTCCTGGGCAAAGGCGGCCACCGCCTGTGCCGTACGGACCGGCCAGGGCCCGACGGCGGCGTGATTGAGGTGTATCAGGTCTGGAGTGAGGGGGAATTCCGGATGCATGATGCTCCTTGATCAGGTCAGTGATGGATTTGCAATGAACGTGCCTGATTTGTTAGGGTTGATCCTCTTTGTCCCCTGGCCATGTTGGCCACGACCGTCTTGTGACCGCCGAATGATGCGCGGTCTTTTCCGGAGATCAGGGCTGGCACGCCTGCGGCGCCCGTTCTTCCCACTGGATCCAGATTTATTTTCCGTCTGATCTGATCACAGAGTATCGGAGGCGTCATGAATTCTGTCCTTAATTTTTACCGGCACGATGCACGGCAGGAGATCAAGTCCCGCCCGTTCAAGGTGTACACCGAACGGACCCTGGAGCAGATCCCCGCCGTAGCCCGGCTATCCGAGGCCCGGCGCTTCGAGATGAAGGTGGTGGCCAGTGTGCTACCGTTCCGAGTCAATGAATACATCATAGATGAATTGATCGACTGGGATCAGGTCCCCGATGACCCGATCTATCAGCTGACCTTCCCTCAGCGCGAGATGCTGCAGCCGGACGCCTATGAGCGCATGGCCGCGTTGCACCGTCGCGGCGCCGAGCGGGCGGAGATTGCTGCCTTGGCGCAGACGCTGCGTCAGGACCTCAATCCCCACCCGGCAGGGCAGATGGAGATGAACCGCCCCATGCTGGACGGCCGTCCCCTGGAAGGGTTGCAGCACAAGTACAAGGAAACGGTGCTGTTCTTCCCCACCCAGGGCCAGACTTGCCATGCCTACTGCACCTTCTGTTTCCGCTGGGCCCAGTTCGTGGGTGACAAGGAACTGCGCATCGCTTCCAGTCAGAGTGATGACCTGTTGGGCTACCTGCGCGCCCATCCGGAAGTGACGGATCTACTGGTCACCGGTGGTGATCCCATGGTCATGAAGACCAAGTATCTGGCCCAGTATCTGGAACCCCTGACGGCACCGGAGTTTGACCATATCCAGAGCATCCGCATCGGCACCAAGGCACTGACCTTCTGGCCCCATCGCTTCGTGAGCGATGGGGATTCCGATGAATTGCTGATGCTGCTGGAACGTCTGGTGAAGGCGGGCAAGCACGTGGCCCTGATGGCGCATTACAACCACTGGCGGGAGATGGAAACCCCGGTGGCCCGGGAGGCCATCCGCCGGCTGCGCGCCACTGGCGCCGAGATCCGCAGTCAAGGTCCGTTGCTGGCCCATATCAATGACGACGCCAAGGTCTGGGCCCGCATGTGGCAGAACCAGGTGCGCATGGGGATCGTGCCCTATTACATGTTCGGCGAACGGGATACCGGTGCTCGATGCTACTTCGAGGTCCCACTGGCCCGGGCCTGGGAGATTTACCGTGATGCCATGTCTCGAGTATCCGGTCTGGCCCGTACCGCCCGGGGGCCATCCATGAGTGCCGGTCCCGGCAAGGTGGAGATCCAAGGCGTGGCCCGGATTCAGGGAGAGAAGGTGTTCGTGCTGCGCTTCATTCAAGGCCGCAATCCCGACTGGGTGCAGCGTCCGTTCTTCGCCCGATATGATGAAAAGGCCACTTGGCTGAATCATCTCAAGCCGGCTTTCGGGGAGGAGAAGTTCTTCTTCGAAGATGAGTACAATGCCATGAAGGCGAGGGCGGTGACCCGCTAAACCGGGGTTTCATGATGACTGGATTCCCGCTTTCGCGGGAATGACGGGTTCAACTCCGGGAGTGATGTTATGGGTTTCAACCCCGGGAGTGACGTTATCAAGAAGCGGGAATGATGCCCTTGGTTACGGCAGCGATGTGAAGAAAAAACAACTCGACTTGTGAGAACCGGCAGGCCGGTTCCCATGTCTTTCAGGCTGGTTCGGGTATCTCCCGGGTCAGCCTTTTTGTTACAGGGCGCCTTGCCATCAATCCCGGGAATACGTTGCTGTTACTTTTGCTTCGGCTCCGTCATTCCCGCGCAAGCGGGAATCCAGTATGTGCAGAACCTCATGGGCTCCCGCAGGATACCCTTTTAACACGGGAATCAATGCCGGGTTCAAGAGCGGGAGTGGTGCCACATGTGCAGAACCTCCAACCACGGAAAAGACTGATTCATAGCATCCTTGAAGAGGGCTTCAGCCAATGAACAATCACGACCTGACCCGCAGGGACCTGGCCGTTGTCTGGCATCCCTGTACCCAGATGAAGGATCACGAACACCTACCCATGACGCCGATTCGGCGAGGGG
>NZ_JAJNQM010000026.1:0-38838 GCF_022227785.1 Ectothiorhodospira lacustris
CATGGCGACCCGCCTGTTCCCGGAAAAAACCAGCCTTTTCCATCAAAATATCCTGCTGAGCGCGCTGGACCTGCAGGATCTGCCGTTGCCGGAGGGAGAAACTTCGCAGGCCCAGGACCCCCGCCTGATCGGCAGCGTACAGATCAGCCTGAGCAACCTGCCCACCAGCATCCAGCAGTTCCAGTGGATGCTGCAGAGCATCGCACTGATCGCTGCGGTGGTGATCGGCATATTGATCATCATTCCCCACTGGAGCCTGTCACTGTCGCGTCCACTGGAAAAGGTGGCCGCCACCGTCGCCAGGATTCAGCGGGGTGATCTGGCGTCCCGGAGCCGCGCCCGGGTGGGCGGTGAGATCGGGGTACTGCAAAGGGGCGTCAACAACATGGCGGAGAGCATCGAACGCTCCCACCAGCTGATGATTGAGCGCATCAATGCCGCCACTGTCAGCCTGCAAGACAAACTGGCGCTCATTGACGAGAAGAATCAGGCCCTCGTTCAGGCCCAGGAAGATGCAGAACTCATCAACCGGCGCAAGACCCAGTTCCTGGCCAGCATCAGCCATGAACTGCGTACGCCCCTGAGTGCCATCAAGGGTTATTCCGAGCTGTTGTGCCAGCACGGCAATCTGGATGAACAGGAACGCCACTGGGTCAATATTATCGAAGATGCCAGCCGGGACAGCCTGAAACTGGTCAACGACCTGCTGGACATCTCCCGCATCGAGGCGGGTACCGTGGCCATCCACCACACCCGTTTTGATCTCAGGCAAATGGTGCAGGAGGTCATCGGCCTCTGTCGCAAGGGTTCAGGAAGGCAGAATGTAGACATCACACTGCTCATGCATCCGGCCACCCCGGGCTGGATCAACAGTGACCCGTTGCGCATCAAGCAACTGCTGACCAACGTACTCACCAACGCCGTCAAGTTCACCAGCAACAGCCATGTCATCCTGCGCGTCGGCCCCCATCCGGATGAGCCGGGAGTCCTGTCACTGTCGGTGGAGGATTTCGGGCCGGGCATCGAGAATGAGTACCTGGGACAGATTTTCGAGCCGTTCTATCAGATCCGTCGGGAAGAGAATGCCCTGCAGGTAGGCTCCGGTCTGGGCTTGAGCATTGCCCGCGGCCTGGTGAGTATTCTCAAGGGGGAGTTGGTGGTGGAGAGCGAGCCGGGCGAGGGCTGCATCTTTCATCTGCACCTCCCGATCATCTCCGGGCCGGTCCAGCACCCCGAGGTCGTGGCCGATCACGGCCCGGAGCGGATCATCCTGCTCATTGATGATGCCGAAGTACGCTTCATTGCCGAGAGCTGCCTGGAAACGCTGGGTGTGACGTCCGAGAACGTGCTGCGGGGCACCGCCTTTCTCAAAGGGCTGGAAAGCCGGCGGGGCACCATCGGTCTGATCTGGCTTCGCCAACCCTACCAGGAATTGATCGAAACCCTCCTGCGGCACCAGCATGTGGCCAGGCGGGTGATCATGACGGCATTCGGCACCATTCCAGAGCCCCAGCTCCAGCAGCTCAGGCGCCAGGGCGTCCTGTTGATCCCGCCCTACCTCAGCCTGGACATGCTCCACGGCCACCTGAAACGGCGCTTGCGGGCAGGACTTGATCCCGAACCCGCGGAAACCGCGCCTGCCAAACCGCAGAATGAGCAACTCTCCGGACTTCGCGTGCTGGTGGCCGATGACAATGCCACCAACCGGCGGCTGCTGTGTGAGTTCGTCACCAATTGCGGCGCTCAGGTGGATGAAGCCGAGAACGGGGAGCAAGCCCTCTATCGTTATCGGGCGGACCATCATGACCTGATCCTGATGGACATGCATATGCCGGTGATGGACGGGGTCACGGCGCTCAAGGAAATTCGCCGGGAAGATCCCGGCGCCAGAATCATTGTGGTCACCGCCGATGCCCGGCAATCAGTACACAAGAGCCTCATGGCCAACGGCTTTGACCACATACTGGCGAAACCGGCCTCCCAGGACGATGTCATCAACTGCCTGACCCGATTCCCCCGTGATCTGCAGGCGCGTCAAACACTGCCTCCACCCGACAGTGAGGAAAAACTCCATGATCCGGAACGCGCCTTGCGCATGGCCGGTGGCTCCGCCGAACTGGCCAATGAACTGGCGACCCTGCTGTTCAGGGATCTGAAGCGGGCACGCCGTCAGCTCGGCGACAGCGGCCTCAAACGGCAGGTGCTGCTCAAGCTGGCCCATCAGCTCAAAGGGGCTTCCCGTTACTGTGCCACGCCCAGACTGGAAACCGCGGCCAGCGCTCTGGAAAGCGCCCTGCGCGACGGACAGGAAACCGCCATCCCCAGGCTCCGGCTGTCACTGCTCAAGGAGGTGGAGGATCTGCTCTCGCTGGAAGAAGAGATCCTCAGCCCGCCATAACCACGAACGCCAAGGCGTACTCCCGCTCGTCGGACAGGCTGATCTGGATATCCCGAACCCCGAGCCGTTCCGCGGTGAGTGCTGCAGGTCCGGACAGGACCAACAGAGGACGCCCCCGCTCGTCATGATCCACGCAGGCATCCTCAAAGCGCATGTGGGCCCCAATTCCCACCCCCAGGGCCTTTGAGGCAGCCTCTTTGGCGGCGAACCGCCGCGCCAGATAGGCGGCGGGATGGGCCGAGCCTTCAAAACCGGCATATTCCCGAGGGTGCAGGATACGCCGCGCAAAGCGGTCACCATGGCGTTCCAGCATGGACGTGATACGCACGATGCTGGTGATGTCGGTGCCGATACCGATCAGCTGCATGTCCGTCCCGCGTCCATGGCGGCCCGCATCTGCGCCACCGCCTCGCGGATGCCGCAGAACAGGGCCTGAGCGATGATGGCATGACCGATATTGAGTTCATGGAGCTGCGGAATGGCAGCAACGGCCCCCACATTGTGGTAGTCAAGACCGTGCCCGGCATTGACCGTCAGACCGATATCCCGCCCATGGGCGGCTGCCTGGCGGATCCGGTCAAGCAGTGCTTCCCGTCTTGCCGGATCGGCCTCCGACGCATAGGCCCCGGTATGCAGTTCCACCACCGGGGCACCGATGCGTCTTGCCGCATCCAGATGGGCCGGATCCGGCTCCACGAACAGTGATACCTCAATGCCCGCCTCGATCAAGCCCGCGCAGTAGTCCCGCAGACGTGCTTCGTGGGTCAGCACATCGAGTCCGCCCTCCGTGGTAAGTTCCTGCCGACGTTCAGGCACCAGACAGCAGGCCCGGGGACGGATCTCCAGGGCAATGGCATGCATCTCCGCGGTGGAAGCCATTTCCAGGTTCATGGCGGTCTTGATCACGGAGTGCAAACCGTAGACATCCGCATCCTGGATATGACGCCGATCCTCGCGCAGATGCAGGGTGATGATATCGGCGCCGGCGGCCTCAATCAGGCGCACCGCCTCGGCCAGATCAGGATAGACGGTGTGACGCTGCTGGCGGATGGTGGCGATGTGATCGATGTTGACGCCCAGGCGCAGGTGGGGAAGGACTGAAGTCATGGTGAAGCATCCGATCGCCCGCGGGCGAAGAGTTGACGTGACATGATGGGTTTTCCATCCAGATGATAATCCAGCAGCCCGCGCAGCAGGCGCTTGGCCTGGCGGCGATGGGCCACCGTATCCAGCCGATCCGTGAGCAGGGCCGCCAGGGCCTCCCCCTGGATGGTCTGGGGAGACGCCGGGGTGTCGTGGGGATTGGCCCGCCGCACTCCCGACCGGGGATCGACCCGGTAGAGTTGCTGCGGTTCCAGGGCCTCGGCTGCCACGAACTCCAGCCCTTCCCCCAGCAACTTGAGCAGCGCCAGCTCATAACGCCGCAGCACCGGTTCCAGGGCCTGGGCCGGATCACTCAGGTCGGACAGGGTCCGCGCGTAGGCGGCCAGAAACTCCGGTTGCGGAATCCGCCGGGGCAACAGCTTCACCGCCAACTCATTGACATACAGGCCGCAGACCGCGCGGTTGCCAGCCAGGGACACGCCGCCCAGATCTTCCCAGCGCGTGAGGGTGGGGAGTTCACCGCGGCCGCGCCAGGCCGCTTCCAGGGGCACAAACAGAGGCGGCCGGCGGCCGCGTTCGCGCACGCCGCGCAGGACCGCCCCCATCCGCCCCTCCGCGGCCGTCAGCAGTTCCAGCAGCAGGCTGGTCTCCCGGTACGGGCGCGCATGCAGCACGTAGGCGAGGGTGCCGGTTGTCGTCACGGCTCCACATCGATCCCCATGCGGCGGATGCCGTCGATATCGCCCTGCCAGCCCTCTCGCAGTTTCACCCAAAGCTTGAGCATCACCTTGCGCTGGAGCAAGTCCTCCAGTTCATGCCTGGCACCGGTGCCCACGGCCTTGATCATGCGGCCGCCCTTGCCGACGACGATGGACTTCTGGCTGTCCCGTTCCACCCAGATCACCGCCCCGATATGAATCGCGGTGCCGGTGTCTTCCCAGGTTTCCACATCCACCGAGGTGGCGTAGGGAACTTCCTGACCCAGGCGCTCCAGCAACTGCTCGCGGATCACTTCCGAGACCCGGAAACGTTGGCTACGATCGGTGATCTCATCGTCAGGGAATAGATGCGGCCCTTCCGGCAGCAGCGCGATGAGGGTATCCACCAGCGGGTTCACGTTCACCCCGCGCAGGGCGGACAGGGGTACGACATCATGGAAATCCAGCTTGCCGCGCACCTGGTCGATGAACGGCAGCAAGGTGTCCTTGTCCTTGAGCCTGTCCACCTTGTTGATCACCAGCACCACGGGGCGACGGCTGCCGGCCAACCAGCCGGCCAGCTGCTCGTCCCCGGGCTCCCAGCGACCGGCTTCGATCACGAACACCACTGCATCTACATCGTCCAGGGTGGCACGGGCGGTCCGGTTGAGCACCTTGCCCAACAGTTTCGGCGTGGACGGGTCCACCCCGGGGGTGTCCACCAGCACCAGCTGATCCGCACCCCGGGTGACCATGCCGCGAATGCGGTGCCGGGTGGTCTGAGGCTTGCGGCTGGCCGCCGCGATCTTCTCTCCCACCAGTTGATTGAGCAGGGTGGACTTGCCCACATTGGGGCGACCAACAATGGCCACATAACCGCAGCGGGAGGGCGTCTCGTCCGCTGCCATGGTTTCGGATTCTTCAACCAAACTGCTGTTCCTCGGTATGGGTCAGTGCCTCGAAGGCCTTGACCGCAGCGGCCTGCTCGGCCCGGCGACGGCTACTGCCTTCCCCGATTACCGAGATGTTGCGGGACTTGATATGGCAGGCCGCCTTGAAATGCTGATCATGGGGCTTGCCGGTGACTTCCAGCACTTGGTAGCTGGGGATATCCAGATTCTTGCGCTGCAACCATTCCTGCAGCCGGGTCTTGGGGTCCTTGAGGGACTCAGCACTGGGCAGGGTCGCAAACCGGCGGGCGTACAGACGCACCACAAAATCACGGGTGGTGACAAAGTCCGTGGACAGGTAAACGGCACCGATGACGGCTTCCAGCGCATCCGCCAGGATGGAATCCCGCCGGTGGCCGCCGCTCTTTCGCTCCCCGTCCCCCAGACTGAGCAGGGTGCCCATACCCTGGTCACGGGCGATCTGCGCCAGGCTGTCCTGGTTCACCAACGCGGCCCGCAGTCGGCTCAATTCGCCTTCGGGGGCCTGCGGACGCAGTGCAAAAAGATGCGCTGCAACGATGAAGTTCAGGGCACTGTCGCCCAGATACTCCAGACGCTCGTTGTGACACTGGCCGGCGCTGCGGTGGGTCAGCGCCTGCCGGAGCAAATCCGAACCCTGCAGTGATGCCGGCAGTAGTGCCTCCAACCCCTTTGCCGCCATGCCCTACTCCGACAGGGTGAAGCTGCGATCAAAACCGACCACGGCATCCACGTTGGCGATCATGGGCGTGCGTACCTCATAGCTGACCCGCAGGCTGCGTACACCGCCCTGCTCGACGATGGTCACATCATCACGGGTGACATGGGTCACGCCATTGATCTGGAAGCGGCGATCCATCTCACCCCAGAGCACGCGGATGTTCTTGCCGGCGGCACCGGACTCCGCAGAGACGTCCTTCATCACCGAAATCACCGTCATGTACTGGGTATAGACCGGAAAGAGCCGCAGCCCCACGGTCCCGATGACCACCAGCAGACCAACGATGACCAGAAAACCGATCAGACCGATCCCCGACTGTCTGTTCATGCGATTCATGATGAGCCCCCGTTGAAGGTATCTATAATGTAGTGCCATCAGATTAGCTTGATTGGAACTGCCTGCGTAAATCACCACCAAGGGTAACACTGGACAAGTCGACCGCAGCCACTCACCGTCCTTCGTCACTCACCAATCTTTATTTCGTCACTTCCCTGTTCCATCACTTCCCTATTCCATCACTCCCGCCCCTATTCCGTCACTCCCGCGAAAGCGGGAGCCAAAATCCCCAGTCCGCGACTGGATTCCCGCCTTCGCGGGAATGACGATGATCGAGGCAAAACACGACCATCACCCCATGGATTCCCGCCTTCGCGGGAACGACGGGTTCAGGACATCCCTAGCGAATGCGGGTACCCAGGCGACTGAAATCCATTTCCCTGGCACCATGATCCCAATGCATCCAGATGAACAGCGCCTTGCCCACCAGGTTCGCCTCGGGCACGAAGCCCCAGAAACGGCTGTCATTGCTGTTGTCCCGGTTATCGCCCAGGGTGAAGTAATGCCCGGCGGGAACAGTGATCTCACCTTCCACCGAAGGCCGCTCCGGCCACAACAGGACCTGATGGGACACCCCGTTGATTCGCTCTTGCATGAGATGGGCGCCGGTCATCACGGCGCCGGAGCCACTGCCCTCGTAGCGTTCGCTGAAGACCTGCTCAACCGGCACATCATTGATATAGAGCTGCTTGCCGTAAAATGCCACCTTGTCGCCGGGCAGACCCACGATCCGCTTGATGTAGTCTTCCCGCGGGTTCTCGGGATACCGGAACACCGCCACATCCCCCCGCGCCGGCAGGCCCGTATCGATGACGCGGGTCCGCAGCACCGGCAGACGGATACCGTAGCTATACTTGCTCACCAGGATGAAGTCTCCCACCAGCAGGGTGGGCATCATGGAGCCGGACGGAATGCGGAAGGGCTCGGCCACGAAGGCGCGCAGCACCAGCACGATCAGCAACACGGGAAAGAAGGAACGGGCATAGTCCACATACCAGGGCTCGGCCGGCACCATCGCCTCGCCGACGCCCCGGGCCCTGCGGGCCTTGCGCCACCAGACCAGATCGGCCAGCCAGATCAGGCCGGTCACCAGTGTTCCCAGGACCAGAATCAATTCCAGATCAAACGTCATGTGCCCTCCCCTGTCGGCACCCGAATCCTTTGCTCAAGCTTAATCCCATTCACTGATCAGTTTTTCTGATCCACCTGGAGCACCGCCAGGAAGGCCTCCTGAGGCACTTCCACACGTCCTATCTGCTTCATGCGCTTCTTGCCTGCCTTCTGCTTTTCCAACAGCTTGCGCTTGCGGCTGGCATCACCACCGTAACACTTGGCGGTCACGTTCTTGCGCAGGGCCTTGACCGTGGAACGGGCGATGACCTTGGAACCGATGGCGGCCTGAATCGCCACTTCGAACATCTGCCGGGGAATCAGTTGCGCCATGCGTTCGGTGAGATCCCGGCCCCGGTACTGGGCCTGATCACGGTGGGTGATCAGCGAGAGGGCGTCCACCCGGTCGCCGTTGATGAGCACGTCCAGCTTCACCAGCGGGGCCGCCTGGAAACGGGTCAGCACGTAGTCAAAAGAGGCATAGCCCCGGCTTACCGACTTCAGACGATCGAAGAAATCCAGCACCACTTCCGACATGGGCATGTCATAGCCCAAGGAGATCTGATTACCTACATACTGCATGCGGGTCTGCACCCCGCGCTTCTCGATGCACAGGGTGATCACCGCCCCCACGTAGTCCTGGGGCACCAGGATACTGGCATTGATGATGGGTTCGCGGATCTCCGCAACGGTATTCACCGGCGGCAGTTCCGCCGGATTATGGATGGACAACACCTCGCCGGCGGTGGTCTCCACCTGGTAGATCACCGTGGGCGCGGTGGTGATCAGGTCCAGGTCGTATTCCCGCTCCAGGCGCTCCTGGATGATCTCCATGTGCAGCATGCCCAGGAAACCGCAGCGGAAACCGAACCCCAGGGCCTGTGAGGTCTCCGGCTCGTACTGCAGGGAGGCATCATTGAGCTTCAGCTTATCCAGGGCCTCCCGCAGGTTGTTGTAGTCATCGGCGCTGACCGGAAAGATACCGGCGAACACCCGCGGCTGGACCTCTTTGAAGCCCGGCAGCGGCTTGTCGGCGGGACGGTCGGCACCGGTGAGGGTATCCCCCACCTTGGCGCCGGTGATGTCCTTGATGGTGGCGATAACAAAGCCCACCTGTCCCACACCCAGGGCCTCCCGCGGGGTGGGCTTGGGGGTGAAGACCCCCACCTGATCCACCAGGTGGGCGCGACCGGTGGACATGGCAACGATCTTCTGCTTGGGCCGAAGGGTGCCCTGCATCACCCGCACCAGGGCCACCACGCCCAGATAGTTGTCGAACCAGGAGTCGATGATCAGGGCCTGCAGGGGGGCATCCGGATCACCCTGAGGGGGCGGGATGCGGGCCACCAGGGCCTCCAGCAGATCAGGTACGCCGACGCCGGTCTTGGCGCTGACGTGCACCGCGTCCCGGGCCTCGATGCCGATGATCTCCTCGATCTCGTGGGCCACCCGCTCCGGTTCCGCGGCGGGCAGATCGATCTTGTTGAGCACCGGGACCACTTCCAGACCCTGGTCGATGGCCGTATAGCAGTTGGCCACGCTCTGCGCCTCCACGCCCTGGGAGGCATCCACCACCAGCAGGGCGCCCTCACAGGCGGACAGGGACCTTGACACCTCATAGGAAAAGTCCACGTGCCCAGGAGTATCGATGAAGTTGAGCTGATACTCCTGCCCATCCCGGGCGGTGTACATCAGGGACACACTGTGGGCCTTGATGGTGATGCCGCGCTCCTTCTCCAGATCCATGGAGTCGAGCACCTGCTCGGACATCTCCCGGTCCTCAAGCCCGCCGCAGACCTGGATGAAACGGTCTGCCAGGGTGGACTTGCCGTGGTCGATGTGGGCGATGATGGAGAAGTTTCTGATTCTGCTGATCTTGCAATCGCTGGATTGACTACTCATGGGGCCTGCTCGGAATATGGGGAACGCTGACGCACAGGGTCCCGCCATGTATCCACCGGGTTGATCAAGATTGGACTGCGCATTGTACAGGCTCGGCCGGGGCAGTAACAGCAAGGACCGTACCGGATCGCCGCAACCATTGCCTTGCAGCGCCACATGCGGTAAACCCGGCACTCACGGAATCAATGGAGACCTTCATGACAGCACAGCACCATGCTCAGGCCCGTGAACTCGCCCTGCGGGCGTTTGCACAAGACCGCGACGACATCCTCTGGCAACGGTGCCTGCTGATGGCGGATCAGGATGCGGACGCGGCCCGGTCGGCCTATCTGGAAGAGGCCACCGCCGTATTCGCGGCCGAGCTCGAGGCGCAAGCCCAGTCACGGCGCCCGGACCCGACCTGGAAACACCCGCTGATCGGTGCCATCCTCCCAGGTCTGATCGCCCTGGTGATCAGCATCCTCTTCACCCTGGCCCAGTACCCCTTCCCGTTCGTGGCGTGGTCGGTCCTGATGGGGATCTTCTTCGTGCCCTCCGCAGGCATCCTGGGGTACGTAGGGGTCTTCGCCCTACGCTACCACCTGGAACCGGGCTTTCGTATCGTGCATCGGAACAGGGCCGAGCGCATGGCGGTGATGGGGTTCATCGCCCTGGCCCTGGTGGGCGCCATCGGGACTTACAAGCTGATCTACTGGCCTTACTGAAACGGCTCAGTCCCCCGCCAGCTCCAGCCTCAGTCCCTGCTCGTCCAGGAAGTGACAGCACAGGATCTCCTCGCCGACGGCGAGGACGGGGATCTTGGCGTTGAAACGCTGTTTCAACGCCGTGTCTGCATCAATATCCACTTCACGGATGTCAAACCCCAGCTCATCCTGCAGCGAGCGCAATTCTAAGGACATGCGCTCGCACAGATGACAGCCTTCCCGATGATAGAGGATGACTTCCGGCCTCATTCCGGCACATCCAGCGGTAGCCAGATAGGCCCCTGGGCACGCTGTACCAACACCCGGGCGGAGCGCCCCGGGGGCAATGCCTCCACGACTTCCCGCATCTGCTCCAGGGACTGGATGGCGTGGCTGTTGATCATCAACACCACATCGCCCCGGCGGATACCGGCACGCTGGGCCGGCCCGGACTCGATCTCGGTGACCAGCACGCCCCCTTCGGCCAGTTCCAGACGCTCACGCAGTTCATCAGGCACGTCCTCCAGATGCATGCCGAACGGCTTGAACCCGGGCTGTTCCGGAACCGGGGGCGGGGTCCCGGACCGGGCCAGATCCTCTTCCGACGGCAGCTCGCCGATCACCACCTCAACGGTCATGGGCTTGCCGTCACGCAGGATCTCCACCTGGGCCGGTCCGTCGATGGGCGCCCGCCCGACAATGGGAGGCAGCGCTGAGGACCGGGGGACCTCGACGCCATTGAAGCTGAGGATCACATCGCCGGTACGCAGTCCCGCAGCCTGGGCCGGACTGTCGGGCAGCACGCGCGCCACCAGCGCCCCGGTGGGACGCTCCATGGCGAAGGAATCCGCCAGCTCCCGCGTCACTTCCTGAATAATCACCCCCAACCAGCCACGACTCACATAACCCTTGTCCCGCAGCTGATTGACCACGTCCAGGGCCACTTCGATGGGAATGGCGAAGGACAGCCCCATGAAGCCACCGGTCCGGCTGTAGATCTGGGAGTTGATACCCACCACCTCCCCGTCCATGTTGAACAGCGGACCGCCGGAGTTGCCCGGGTTGATGGCCACGTCGGTCTGGATGAAGGGGACATAGCTTTCACTGGGCAGGTTACGCCCCTTGGCGCTGACGATCCCCGCCGTCACCGAGTGATCAAAACCAAAGGGCGAACCGATGGCCAGCACCCACTCACCCACCCGCAAACGCTCGGAGTCGCCCAGGGTCAGGGTCGGCAAGTCCTGGGCCTGGATGCGCAGGACCGCCACATCGGTACGAGGATCGGAACCGATCAACTCGGCGATGAAGGTGCGCCGGTCACTGAGTCGCACCTCGATCTCATCCGCGCCCTGGATGACATGGTGATTGGTGACCACGTAACCGTCCGCCGAGATGATGAATCCCGACCCCAGCGAGGTGCTGTCAAGGCCCCGTGGCAGCGGTGTACTCCCGCCCCGTTCGCCGAAGAATCGGCGCAGCAGATCGCCGAAGGGGCCATCCTCCGGCAGGCCTTCGGGCAACTGCAGCGGAGGATGACCTCTGGGCAGCTCCACGGCCCGCGAGGTACTGATATTGACCACCGCCGCACTGTTGGCCTCCACCAGGGGCACGAACTCGGGAAGCCCGCGGGCGTGAATGGGGTTTGCGACCGTGCACAGGGACACAAGCAGGATCAGCAAAAAGGCACGCAGACGTTGGCTTGTTGTCTTCATATCGAACTCGCGAATGTGAGGGACCGCTTCCATACGCCGGTCGCGGAAAATGGAGATGGGCTCAAGGAGCAAGCACACCATGGATCCGGATGGCCGGTGGCCCGAGACGGCGAACCACCACCGGCTGATAGCGGGGATCCCTGCGGATGCGCCGGGTAAACCAGCCGACGGCAGCCAGCCCCGCCAGCAAACCCAGCAAACCGGCCGCCACCACCGGCAGTTCACTCTGGCCGGACCACAGCCACTGCCCCAAGGCGGCAAACACCAGCATGAACAGCAGGGGCAGGATATAGACCGCCAGCGAACCGCGCACCAGGGCCGATTCCTCCAGCCCGACGATCACCTCATCACCGAGGCTGACCCCGACAGGATCGATGACCCTCACCTGGCTGCGCCGCTGACCGAACAGCTTGGCGATCACGCTGGTGCCGCAGCCCTGCTGGACGGAACAGCTTCCACAGGCGGTCTTGCGCTGGGTCTCCACCCAGGCAAACCCGGCCTCATCTACCGCAATCACGCGAGCATTCTCTTCGATCACCGACCATCCTCCCCATCATGAAATACCGATTCGGCAATCAGCCGCACGGTGGCTTCGGGCACTTCTCCAAGGACCGTCACCTGATACTCTTTCCAGGGTAGGACCGCGGCATGCAGGGCGCCGGAACGGGTCACGCCGCGCAGGCGCTCTTCCGAGCGATCCGTGCGCGTCACGAAGATGGACACCGTCGCCAGACCGTCGGTCAGGATCATGTGCTGCACCGGATGGGGGCCGGCCGCCATGAGCCGCTTGCTCACGCCGGTAACGCGGAAGCCCGGGGGCATCTCGCCCACGTGCCAGCGGGGATCCGGCTCCATGAAATGGGTCTCGGCAGGGGGCGTCTCCATGGGCCGCGCAGTCACCCCTTTCCCCTGCATGCGGGGCCGCAGGCGATCATCGGCCACCCGGGCGGGAAACTCGATCCGGGTGAACATGAATTGCTCGAAGATGCGCCCTTCCCGGCTCAACAGCCGTGACTGCAAGAGCATTCCGGTGGGCTCGTGGATACACAACTGCCGCCCATAGCGGAGATGGTCCTGCGGCAGGATGGCCAATTCCCGGCAAGGCAGGCCGGCAACCCGCTGCCGGTCCCCCAGACGCAGGCGGTAGCTCTCGCTCAGACCATCGAGCCCCTGGCGGATGGGAAGCACCCCGGGCAGGCCCAACAAACTCTTGCCCGGGTCCAGACACAGGGCAGGGTCCAGATCATCGGGGCGAACACAGATGATACTGTCCGCGTCCTTGATGATCTCACGAGGATAACCGGTCAACGCTACCAGTCGTTCCCGGGAACCACGCTCGTCCCGGGCATGGATGATCTGCATGGTTTCCATGCGCTGGTCGTGGGCAAAGACGAAGGTTCCCTCGTAGTTGAGTTCGTCCACGGCCCGGGCCATCTTCTCCAACAGCGCGTGGGCCGCCTGCTCCGAGGCGGCCGCCGTCGCGGTGGCCAGCAGCGCCGCCACCAGACACATCAGGTGCAGGCGCCGCAACATGGACTCAGTCACCCATGAAGCCGTGCCCGACCGTACGGGCATAAGGCGGTACCGGCCCCCGTCCCACCGCCGACTCCGCATGATTGATCAGATAGCTGCTGAAACGGGCGTCACCCATGTCGATGCGCAGGATCTGCTGCCCGCCATACTCCAGCGGCGAGTGCTGCACCTGGGCCGCCCGCAGATCAGGATCCAGCATGGATTGCAGGGCATTGCGCTGGCCGGCATCCCACTGGGCCGCACGGATGGTCGGTTCGGAACCCGCCAGGACGGGCTCCATGGCCGGGTCGGCGGGATCGCCGGTGAAGTTCTGCAGACCCACCAGGACCGCCACGGCCACCGCGGCAGCCATGCCCATGCCGGCCACCGGCTTGAGCAGGCGCCCCTGCAAGGTCCGGGAGACATAGGCTGCCGGCTGCGGTTCCTCGGCCACA
This sequence comes from Ectothiorhodospira lacustris, assembly GCF_022227785.1. Lineage (NCBI taxonomy): Bacteria > Pseudomonadati > Pseudomonadota > Gammaproteobacteria > Chromatiales > Ectothiorhodospiraceae > Ectothiorhodospira > Ectothiorhodospira lacustris. The sequence continues at coordinate 13,561 of NZ_JAJNQM010000026.1, forward strand.
GCGGCCATGATGCGTGCGGAAAAGTCGGGAGGCGCAGTGCGATCCAGATTACCCCGCATGACGTCGCCGATCAGATGATAGCGACCCCAGCGGGCAAGATCCTCCGGGTTCTTTGCAAGCTCATCCAGCAACCGGCGGGATTCAAAGGCCTCGGCCTCGTCGTCCACCAGCGCAGAGAGTCGTTCCTCTTTCGTGGTTGTCATGATACGTCTCGCTCTTGAAAGCACATTTAATCAAGCAATGGCCGCAAGACGCGATCGATCGCCTCCCGCGCCCTGAAAATCCTGGAGCGCACTGTACCGATGGGGCATCCCATGGTCTGCGCAATCTCCTCGTAGCTCATCCCCTCCAGTTCACGCAGGGTGATGGCCGTCCTCAAGTCATCCGGCAACGTGCTGATGGCGCTCTGCACGGCCAAGCGTATTTCCTCGGACAGCAATTCCCCTTCCGGGGTTGCATATTCCTTGAGGGCGGATTCTCCCACCATCTGTTCCGCATCCTGGGCATCCACCTCCACATCGGGCGTCCGGCGGCTCTGAGAGACCAGATGGTTCTTGGCCGTATTGATGGCGATCCGGTACAGCCAGGTATAAAAGGCGCTTTCGCCCCTGAAGTTGGCCATGCCCCGATAGGCCTTGATGAAGGCCTCCTGGGCGACATCGAGTGCCGTGGCAGGCTCGTGCACATAGCGAGAGACCAGGTTGACGATCTTGTGCTGGTATTTCTGCACCAGCACATCGAAGGCCTTCTTGTCTCCGGCTTGAACACGTTTGACCAGTTCCTCGTCGGTTACTTTATTGCCCATTCGGGCACTCCCCCTCTGAGGGCACGTCCTGTACCCTAACTGCGATGGACATGAAAACCCTCGTTAAGTTCTTGCAAATGACGCCCAAACTACACCATGCTCCCGACATTCCCGGGAATTCATGGCACAGGTCAATTTGTCAGTCTGCCCGGTGCGTGTAACACTGCAAAAAACCGTGACAAAATAACTCAGATCGAGACATCGCCTCAAGCGAGCCCCCCACTCGGACACCGGCTTTTCTTACCAAAACCCATCCGACCGTCCCCTCCCGGGCTGAGGCTTTTCCGGAGAAACCATCAATGCAAGATTCGCCCCAGGCGGGGGTCCGCAAATCCATGGACGTCCTCATCATCGGCAGTGGCGCCGCCGGCCTGAGCCTGGCCCTGCACTTGGCGGCGGAGCAGCGCGTGGCGGTGCTGAGCAAAGGCCCCCTCAGTGAGGGCAGCACCTACTATGCCCAAGGCGGCGTCTCTGCGGTGCTGGACCGCCATGACTCCCTGGAGGCCCATGTCCGCGACACCCTTGATGCCGGCGCCGACCTGTGCGACGAAGCCGCCGTGCGTCATACCGTGGAGCACGGGCCGGAGAGCATCCAGTGGCTGCTGGATCTGGGCGTCCCCTTCACCCGGGAACCCGGAGATGACGGCAGGGTACAGCTGCACCTGACCCGGGAGGGCGGCCACAGCCACCGCCGCGTGGTCCACGCCGCCGACGCCACCGGCAAGGCCATCGAAAACACCCTGGTGGAACAGGTCCGGCGCCATCCCAACATTACGCTGTTCGAACACCATATCGCGGTAGACCTGCTTACCAGTCACAAGCTCGGCCTGGAAGGCCCACGACGCTGCCTGGGCGCTTATGTGCTCAACCTCAGGTCACACCAGGTGGAGATCTTTGCCGCCCCCTTCGTGGTCCTGGCCAGCGGCGGTGCCAGCAAGGTCTATCTCTACAGCAGCAACCCGGACGGCTCCACCGGTGACGGCATCGCCATGGCCTGGCGGGCCGGCTGCCGGGTGGCCAACATGGAATTCATGCAGTTTCATCCCACCTGCCTGTTCCACCCTAAAGCCAAGTCCTTCCTCATCTCCGAGGCGGTCAGGGGCGAAGGCGGCAGGCTGTTGCTGCCCGACGGCACCCCCTTCATGGAACGCTTCGACCCCCGGGGGGAGTTGGCCCCGCGGGATATCGTCGCCCGGGCCATCGACCATGAAATGAAACGCCTGGGCGCGGACTGCGTCTATCTGGACATCTCCCACCAGCCGGCGGACTTCATCAAGTCCCACTTCCCCAACATCCATGAACGCTGCCTGGAATATGGCTTCGACATGACCCGGGACCCCCTGCCGGTGGTGCCCGCCGCCCACTATACCTGCGGCGGGGTGATGACCGATCTGGCGGCCCGCACCGATCTGGCTGGACTCTATGCCATCGGTGAAGTGGCCTGCACGGGCCTGCACGGCGCCAACCGCATGGCCAGCAACTCCCTGCTGGAATGCCTGGTATTTGCCCGCTCCGCCGCCCAGGACATGGGCCGGCAGCGTCCGGCACCGGTACCGGTGGACCGGATCCCGGCCTGGGACGAGAGCCGGGTCACCGATTCGGACGAAGAAGTGGTGGTAGCCCATAACTGGGAGGAGCTGCGCCGTTTCATGTGGGACTACGTGGGCATCGTCCGTTCCAGCAAGCGACTGCAGCGGGCACAGCGACGCATCGGACTGCTGCAGGGTGAAATCCATGAGTACTACAGCAACTTCCGCGTCACCAATGACCTGATCGAGCTGCGCAACCTGGCGCTGGTGGCGGAGATCATCATCCACAGTGCCCAGAGCCGCCGGGAAAGCCGTGGCCTGCACTACACCCTGGACTACCCGCAGACCGACCCGGCCCTGGCCGGCAAGCCCACCGTGCTCGGTCCATCGGATTCCACTGCCTGAATCAGGAGACATGCCATGAGCGAGGATACGCCGCGCATCATCGAACCCCTGGCCCTTGAGGCCAGGCTGCAGGATCAGCGTCTGCGAATCGTTGACCTGAGCCAGGCCGACCTCTACGCCGGCGGCCACGTACCGGGGGCCGTTCACCTGGATTACGGACGCATCGTCACCGCCGCCGGACCCGTCATGGGACTGCTGCCGGACGTCGCCACGCTGCGCGCCATCCTGGCGGAACTGGGCATCGGTCCGGATACCCACGTGGTGTGCTACGACGAGGAAGGCGGCGGCAAGGCCGCCCGCTTTCTCTGGACCCTGGCGGTGTGCGGCCATGAAGACCTGTCATTGCTCAGCGGCGGACTGGCGGCCTGGTCAGCGGCGAATCTGTCCACCACCACCCAGCCCGCCCCGGAGGCACCGCCGCTGAATCTGGAATACCCTCTCGCCTACGGGAATGTGCGGGTTGCCGACCGGGACTGGATCATGGCCCATCTACGGGATGAGGAAGTGATTCTGATGGATGCCCGCAGCAGCGATGAATTTACCGGCCGGGTGGCCTACGCGGCCCGGGGCGGCCACATTCCCGGCGCCATCTCCTTCGACTGGGTCCGCTGCCTGGATCTGGAGCATCACCGTCGTCTGCGTCCTGAAGAGACACTGCGACAGGCCCTGCTGGAGCAGGGCATCACCCCGGAAAAGGAGATCGTCGTCTACTGCCACACCCACCACCGCTCCGCCCTGAACTGGCTGGTGCTGGAGCACCTGGGGTATGAGCGGGTGAGAGGCTATCCGGGCAGCTGGTCCGACTGGGGCAACCGGGACGATACCCCCATCGAAACCTGAAGCCGCCTACACCTTGAGCATGTGCTCACGATAGTGGCGCAGCTCGGCGATGGAGTCGCGAATATCCTGCAGGGCCTTGTGGGTGGCATCCTTGGACAGGCTGTTAAGCACCCCCGGGGCCCATCTGCGGGCCAGTTCCTTCAGGGTACTCACGTCCAGATTGCGGTAATGAAAGAAGGCCTCCAGGTCGGGCATGCAGCGGTACAAGAAGCGCCGGTCCTGACAGATACTGTTACCGCACATGGGGGATGAGCGCGGCGGCACGAACTGCTTCAGAAACCGCAGGGTTTCCTGCTCCGCCTCCACCTCGTTGTACAGGCTCATCTTCACCCGATCCAGCAGGCCGGAGCGGCCATGGGTATTGCGGTTCCAGTCATCCATCCGACTCAGGATCTCTTCGGTCTGGTGGACGGCGATCACGGGGCCCTCCGCCAGCAGGTTCAGCTCCTTGTCCGTCACGATGGTGGCAATCTCGATGATGTAGTCGGACTGCGGGTCCAGGCCGGTCATTTCCAGGTCGATCCAGACCAGATTCTCCGGATTGGGATTCATGGGCTTCCTTTGTGCCGTGACGGCACGCTCTGAGCGTTCATTGCAAGAGGCTCGCCGCCGGGGGGGGAACGCCGGTAGCGCGGCCACAGTCTACACTGTACATGAGCGCATTTTCGAGGCCGGGCCTGCCCGCCGCCGAGAAAGGAGGAATCCCCCATGAGCCAGCTCCATGACCGACACTGCGTCCCCTGCGAGGGTAGCACCCCACCCATGGACAAGGTGGACATCCAGAGTTTCATGAAGTCCCTGTCCCCGGACTGGCGGGTGGCTGACGAAGGCCATGCCATTGAACGCACGTTCCGGTTTCCCGATTTTCATCAGACCATGGCCTTCGTCAATGCCGCCGCCTGGGTGGCCCACCGGGAAGATCACCACCCGGACCTTCAGGTAGGCTATGATCGTTGTCTGGTGCGGTTCACCACCCATGCCATCGGCGGCCTGTCGGAAAACGACTTCATCTGCGCCGCCCGGGTGGACCGCTTGCTGGAAGACTGAATCGGACATCAACCTGGGACGGCAATGAAAGCATCCAGACCCGGCAGGGTCATCACCCGCTTTGGCTCACAAGTGCTGGTGGAAGACGAGGACGGCCACGTCCACCGCTGCACTCCCCGCCGCAAGCTGGAACATGTGGTCTGCAACGATGCCGTGTCCTGGCACCCGGAGCACAGCGGGGTGGGCGTGGTCACCGACATCCGCACCCGCGGCAACCTGCTCGAACGGGTCGATCCCCGCGGGCAGCGCAAGAACATCGCCGCCAACGTGGATCAGGTGGTGGTCGTCACCGCCGCCGCCCCGGCCCCGAGCTGGCCCCTGGTGGACCGCTATCTGGTGGCCATAGAGCGGTTACCGGCCCGGGCGCTGATCCTCTACAACAAGGCGGACCGGCCTGACGCGGACCCGAACGGCACGGCAGCGGCCCTGAAGGGCTACGAGGCACTGGGTTATCCGGTCCTCAGGACCAGTGTGTCAAATGGTCAGGGCATGGAGGCCCTCAGGGCCTTCCTGGCCATGGGCACCAGCGTACTGGTGGGCCAGTCCGGAGTGGGCAAGTCCTCCCTGATCCAGGCGCTGCTGCCGGATCTTGAGATCCGCATCGGCGCCCTGTCCGAACTCAGCGGCGAAGGCCGCCATACCACCACCAACGCCACCGTCTACCGCCTGCCCTGCGGCGGCGCCCTGATCGATTCACCCGGCGTACGCGATTTCACCCCCGGCCCGGCCCCCCGACGGGAGTTGGCGGAAGGTTTCGTGGAACTCAGGGCCCTGGCCCCGGAGTGCCGGTTTCACAACTGCAGCCACACGGTGGAGCCGGGCTGCGCGGTGAAGACCGCCCTGGACGAAGGAAAGATCGACCGGCGGCGATATGAAAGCTACCGGGCGTTGCTGGAGGCGGCCGAGGCCTAGAAACCAAGCCCCCGCCGCGGCATCATCGATCAGCCCGGAGGCCAGGCCATCTGGCGGCCACCCAGCACATGCATGTGCAGGTGATAGACCGACTGACCGCCGTCCGCATTGCAGTTGATGACGGTGCGAAAGCCGTCTTCCACCACCCCGGCCTGGCGGGCCATTTCAAGCCCCACCCACTGCATGTGACCCACCAGGGCCATATCGGCCTGGGCCATGTCGGCAATGGTGTCGAAATGCTGCCTGGGAATCACCAGCACATGCAGCGGGGCCTGGGGGTTGAGGTCACGAAACGCCACCACCCGATCGTCCTGGTAAACGATGTCCGCCGGAATCTTGCCATCGGCAATCTTGCAGAAGATGCAATCAGTCATGTCCTTCAACTCGTTGATGGCCGACCTAAAGATCACGCCGGCCTGAAAACGCATGAGAGAGCGTACCGCGGTCCACGTACTCCAGTTCGCCGCCCAGCGGGATGCCATGGGCAATACGGGTGGCACGCACCCCACAAGCCCGAGCCATGTCCGCGATATAGTGGGCGGTGACCTCCCCTTCCACTGTGGTACCGGTAGCCAGAATCAGTTCCCGGATCTCGCCTTCGGCCAGACGGGCCTCCAGTCGGTCCAGGCCTAGCTCCTCCGGACCGATACCGTCCAGGGGAGAAAGCTGGCCCAGCAGTACGTGGTATTGACCGCGAAAGCCTGTGGCCTGCTCGATCGCCAGCAGGTCCGCCGGGGTCTCCACCACACACACTGAGCCTGGGTCCCGCCGGGTATCGGCGCAGACCCGGCAGAGTTCATCCTCGGTCAGGGTGCGGCAGCGCCGACAATGGCCGATACGCTCGGCCGCCTGTTTCAGCAGTTCGGACAGCCGCAGCGCCCCTTCACGGTCCCGCTCCAGCACATGCAGGGCCATGCGCTGGGCCGATTTCGGACCCACACCGGGGAGGCAGCGCAGTGCCTCCACCAGTCGATCAAGAAGGGGCGCCCCGTCCATGGATCAGAACGGCAGCTTAAATCCGCCCGGCAAACCCATGCCCTGGGTGACGGCACCCAGATGTTCGCGGGTCATGTCTTCCACCTTCTGTACCGCGTCGTTCATGGCGGCCGTCAGCAGGTCTTCCAGCATGTCGCGATCTTCTTCCAGTACGCTGGGATCGATGGTCACCCGGCTCACGGAATGCTTGCCGCTCATGACCACGCTGACCATGCCGCCGCCGGCCTGACCGGTCACTTCCATCTCGGCCAGTTCGGCCTGGGCACGGGCCATATCTTCCTGCATCTTCTGGGCCTGTTTCATCAGGTTCCCAAGTCCGCCTTTGAGCATATCAATCACCTTTCTAGGGTTCAGTTAATCTAGGGAGGCGTAGTGTAAAGCCTCCCGGTGCATGAAACACGCGCCTGCGCTCAATCTCCCTCCACAGGGCGTACGGAGCCGGCCACCAGCTCCGCATGGAAGCGGGCCTTGATGGCTCCCGCCACGGGGTCTTCATCCATATCCTGCTCGGCGGCCTGCTGCCGCCGGGCACGGGCACGGGCCGCCGCCGCGGCCGGCGTATCCGAAGCGGGCCGACCCAGCCGGATGCGCACCCTGACAGGCCGACCCAGCCGGGACTGCACGGCGGTCTCCAGCCGCTGCTGGGACATCGCCGTCTTCAGATGATCATACTTGGGCTCCAGGCTCAGCAGCAGCTCCTGACCGTCGTAGCCTTCCAGGGCACAATGACTCACCAGCTGCCCGGCCACCGCACCCAGGCCCAGCGAAGGCACCAGAGCCCCCCAGTCCAGATGCTGTGCGGCATCGGCCTGCGCAGGGTGCGGCGGCACGGGCGCTGTCGGCACCGGTGCCTCCTCTGTCGGAGCGGGCGGCACCACGGCCGCCGGGGATGAGCCCTCCTCGTCCAGCCAGGGTGGCGGCTCGGGCATGTCCGGCTCGACCGGCCCTGGCGGTGCACTGCGTTGACGGGGCGTCGGTATCGTTTCGGGGACCGCAGCGACGGGGTCGGCCGCGGCAGCCGGTGCCGGTGCCGGTGCCGGTGCCGGTGCCGGTGCCGGTGCCGGTGTGCCGGCCGCAGACCCACCTTCCAGTTGCGCCAGGATATCACTGGGGCGTCGGGGCACGGATCGCGGCTCCGACACCTTCGGTTCGGCCCGGGGTGGCGACATCGGTTTTACGACCGGTGTCTGTAGCCGGTCGGATTGAACCTCGACCGGACGAAAGGCCAGCATGCGCAGCAGGATCATTTCCAGGCCGCTGCGGGGCTCAGGCACCAGGGGCAGGTCCCGGCGGCCGATCAGGGCGATCTGGTAGTAGAGCTGCAGGTCTTCCGGGGTCAGACACCGGGCCAGTTCTGCCAGGGCTTCCCGTTCATCGGGCAGGTTGTCCAGTACCTCGGGCACCTGCTGGGCCAAGGCCAGATGATGCAGCAGGGTGATCAGCTCGGCCAGTACCGCCCCGTAGTCCGGCGAGTGGGAGGAGAGCTCATCCACCACGGCCAGCACCGCCCGGACATCGGCAGCGGCCAGGGCCTGGAGCAGCCGCAGCAGATGATCCCGGGACATGGACCCGAGCATCTCCCGCACCTCCTCCGCCCGCAAGGCACCATCACCAAAACCGATGGCTTGATCCAGCAGGCTCAGGGCATCGCGCATGCTGCCCGAGGCGGCACGGGCGACCTGCAGGACGGCGGCGGGCTCGGCCTCGATGGCCTCACTTTGCAACACCTGCTGCAGGTGATCCGCGATCATCTGCGCCGGCATGGCCTTGAGGTTGAACTGCAGACAACGGGACAGGATGGTGACCGGCAACTTCTGGGGATCAGTGGTGGCCAGCAGGAACTTTACATGGGGTGGCGGCTCTTCCAGGGTCTTGAGCAGGGCATTGAAGCTGTGAGTGGAAAGCATGTGCACTTCGTCGATCAGGTAGACCTTGAAGCGGCCCCGGGTGGGGGCATAGGGCACGTTATCCAGCAGCTCCCGGGTATCCTCCACCTTGGTACGGGAGGCCGCATCCACCTCGATCAGATCGATGAAGCGTCCGGCATCGATCTCACGACAGGCACCGCACCGACCACAGGGGGTGGCAGTCACGCCCGTTTCACAGTTGAGGCACTTGGCCAGAACCCGGGCAATGGTGGTCTTGCCCACCCCCCGGGTGCCGGTGAAGAGGTACGCATGGTGCAGCCGGTCCTCGCGCAGGGCGTTGGACAGGGCACGCACCACATGGGGCTGCCCAACCAGTTCCTCGAAACTACGGGGGCGCCACTTGCGGGCCAGGACCTGATAGCTCATGAATCTCGTTGCGGTTGCCGGAAAGGGTCATACGCCGCACCGGCCAAAGGCAGCGGGTACGAGCGGCCATGATAACGCAGCCGGGGCCTCAGGTGGTGCGGCGATGGGGGCCGGCATCAGGCGGGCAGCACGACGATGCCGTCCTCGTCGGCGAACAGGCGGTCACCGGGCTTGAAGCCGACCCCGGCGAATTTCACCGGCACGTTCACCTGGCCGACCCCCAGCTTACGACTCTTGAGGGGATGGGTAGCCAGGGCCTTGACCCCCAGTGGCAGACCAGCGCAGGCACGGGAATCACGGATACAACCATACATCACCACCCCTGCCCAGCCATTCTTGACCGCCAACACCGCCAGCTGATCCCCCAGCATGGCGCAGCGCAGTGAACCGCCGGCATCCACCACCAGCACCTTGCCGCGCCCATCCTCCCCCAGCATCTCCCGGACCTTGGTGTTGTCCTCGAAACACTTGAGGGTCACGATCTCGCCGGAAAAGGCCCGCTCGCCGCCAAAATCCCTGAACAGCGGCTCTGCCACCTGCAGACCCGGATGATCCTCATGTTCATCGCACAGGTCCGCCGTCCCCTGAAAACTTGCCATTTCGGAAGCCATTGCCCATCACCCTTTGCGAAAGTGTAAAAAAAAGGCCGTACCGCCATGAAGCGAGTACGGCCCGGCCGGTTCACGGCGTGTCCCGGAACGCCCTTGAAGGGCATCCGGGACGGATGACATCAACCGTGGAACTGCTCTTCTTCGGTGGAACCGGCCAGCGCCTTGACGCTGGAGGAACCGCCCTGGATGACGGTGGTGACTTCATCGAAGTAACCGGCACCCACTTCCTGCTGGTGGGACACGAAGGTGTAACCACGCTCGCGGGCCTTGAACTCCGGCTCCTGCACCATTTCCACGTAGTGCTTCATGCCTTCGCCGCGGGCATAGTTGTAGGCGAAGTTGAAGGTGTTGAACCAGTTGACGTGGATACCCGCCAAGGTGATGAACTGGTACTTGTAGCCCAGCGCGGACAGTTCATCCTGGAACTTGGCGATGGTCTTGTCGTCCAGGTTCTTCCTCCAGTTGAAGGACGGGGAGCAGTTATAGGACAGCAGCTTGCCGGGGCATTCGGCGTGCACGGCCTGGGCGAACTCACGGGCGAAGCCCAGGTCCGGGGTGCCGGTTTCGCACCACACCAGGTCGGCATAAGGGGCGTAGGAAACGCCACGACTGATGGCCTGCTCCAGGCCGTTCTTGACCCGGTAGAAGCCTTCCTGGGTCCGCTCGCCGGTGAGGAAGGGCTTGTCATTCTCGTCGTGATCGGAGGTGATCAGGTTAGCGGCTTCGGCATCGGTACGGGCCAGCACGATGGTGGGCACGCCCATGACGTCGGCGGCGAAGCGGGCGGCGATCAGCTTCTCAATGGCTTCACGGGTGGGCACCAGCACCTTGCCACCCATGTGACCGCACTTCTTCACGGCGGCCAGCTGGTCTTCGAAGTGCACACCGGCGGCACCGGCGGCGATCATGTTCTTCATCAGTTCGAAGGCGTTGAGCACGCCGCCGAAACCGGCCTCGGCATCGGCCACGATGGGCAGGAAATAGTCCACATACCCTTCGTCACCGGGGTTGATACCGCGGGACCACTGGATCTCATCGGCGCGCTTGAAGGTGTTATTGATGCGACGCACCATGGTCGGCACGGAATCATAGGCATACAGAGACTGGTCGGGATACATGGTCTCGGAGGTGTTGCCGTCGGCGGCCACCTGCCAGCCGGACAGGTACACGGCTTCCAGACCGGCCTTGGCCTGCTGCATGGCCTGACCGGCGGTGATGGCACCGAAGGCATTCACATAGCCCTTCTTGGCCTCACCGTTGACCCGCTTCCACAGCTTTTCGGCGCCCATGCGGGCCAGGGTGTACTCAGGCTGAACGGAGCCACGCAGGCGCACCACTTCAGCGGCGGTATAACCACGCTTCACATCCTTCCAGCGCGGATTGTTGGCCCAGTCCGCTTCGAGCGCCTTGATCTGTTCTTCTCTGTTCATGTTGCCTTGGTCCTCTGTGATCTCTGAGTCGTTTTGCCCGTTTGAACAGGCGATACTGCTCGGAACATGCATTGTGCCGATGGTTGGGCTCAAGTCCCAGCATTCCAGTTAACCATTCAGCGCGAAGGCAGCAAGCGTAGTCCAGAAATGACTGTATGCGTAAAATAAATTTCAATATTCAATATTAAATAATTAAATGCTTATCGAATTTTGGGGCAAACCGGTTAAATACTGATGGCTGCCCGATGCCCCGCAACTCACGACGCACGGCGAAATTGGGCGCCCTACCAGGGTAAGAATGTAGTAGATTTCGTCCATTGCCGATCGTCACCCGCCCAGCGACCACAGGTAGCCAGACTGATGAATGAACGCGCGCGGCAGATTGCCCGCTCCATCCTGACCGGTTTCGAGCGTCATTTTTCGTTCTTCCAGGAAATCACCAGCAGCGCCCGGGAGCGCTTCGAACACGCGGACTGGGACGCGGTTCGGGCGGCCTCGGTCAAGCGCATCAGCTCCTATGACCAGCGGGTGCAGGAAACCCTCGGCAAGGTTCGCGCCACCTTCGGCATCAATGGTCTGGAGGAGGGACTATGGCAACTGGTCAAGATCGCGTACATGGATCTGCTGCAGCACCACTCCCGGCCGGAGCTGGCCGAGACCTTCTACAATTCCGTGTTCTGTCGGCTGTTTGAGCGGAAGTATTACAACAATGACATGATCTTCCTGGAGTCGGTGGCCAATCGCAAGGAACTGGCAGAGCGCTACCGGGGCTATCTGTCTTTCCACACCCGGGATGGAGGTGTGGACACCTGCATCTGGGAAATCCTCTCGGCCTTCTACTTCAACCTGCCCCACACGGACCTGGCCAAAGACGTACACAATATCGCCCGCGCCCTGGAGGCCCGCTCCAAATTCGGCCCCGAGGCCATGGGGGACCTGCGCATCGACGTGCTGGAATTCCCCTTCTTTCGCAACAAGGCGGCCTACCTGATCGGCCGGGTGGTGCATGAAGGTCGCAGCCATCCCTTCATCATTCCCTTGAACAATATCGAGGGCACCGGTCTGGTGGCAGATGCCCTGCTCACCACCGAGGAAGAGGCTGAGGCGGTATTCAGCTTTGCCCGGGCCTATTTTGTGGTGAAAACCCCGGTACCGGCCGCCACCGTGGTCTTTCTGCAGGACCTGATGCCGGATAAGCCGGTGGCCGAGCTCTACATGAGCATCGGCTTTCACAAGCAGGCCAAGAACGAGTTCTACCGGGATTTCCTGCGCCACCTGGCCAACAGCACCGATCATTTTTCCATCGCTCCCGGCACCCCGGGGCTGGTCATGGTGGTCTTCACCCTGCCCTCTTACCCCTATGTGTTCAAGGTGATCAAGGACCGTTTCCCACCCCAGAAGGACGTCACCCATGAACTGATCGAGCGCCGCTACCTGCAGGTGAAGATGCATGACCGGGTGGGGCGGATGGCGGATACCCTGGAATTCTCCGAGGTCGCCTTTCCCCTGGCGCGTTTTTCACCCGGGCTGCTGGAGGTGCTCAAGAACGAGGTGACCTCTCAGGTGGAAATCGGCAGCGGCAACCTGGTCATCAAGCACCTCTATATCGAGAAACGAATGCTGCCGTTGGACGTCTACCTGGGACAGGCCGACGAGGCCGGCACCCGTGCCGCCCTGGAGGAATGGGGGCTGGCCATCAAGCAGCTGATCGGCGTGAACATCTTTCCCGGGGACCTGTTGTTCAAGAACTTCGGGGTAACCGACAGCGGCAAGGTGGTGTTCTACGACTACGACGAGATCTGCTATCTGACGGAGTGCCACTTCCGCAAGATCCCGCCCTCGCCGTTTCCGGAAGACGAACTCAGTTCTGATGCTTGGTATTCAGCCGGTCCCAACGAGATCTTTCCCGAGGAATTCCCGACCTTTCTGAGCACCGACCCGCGGATACGGCGGCTACTGATGCAGTTGCATCGGGACCTGTTCGACTACCGCTACTGGCAGCGCAGGCAGGAGGATGTGAAGAAGGGGATTCATGGGGATGTGTTTCCCTATCCCCAGGGCGTGCGGTTTGACACCAGCCTGCGCCCGGAAGCGCAGGCGGCCAGTTCCCTTTAGAGGAAGCGGCAGAAGGTGACCAGCGGAATCAGTTTTCCGCGACGCTCAGGGCCGCCCGCAGATAATGGAACATGGACCACAGGGTCAGCGCCGCGGCCACGTAGAGCAGCACTAGACCGAGGGTGAAGGTGGGTAACCCCAGGATGGGTTGGGCATGGAGCAGCAGGAAGATGGCTACCATCTGTGCCGTGGTCTTGAGCTTGCCGATCCAGGACACGGCCACCTTGCCCCGCTGCCCCAGCGCGGCCATCCATTCCCGCAAGGCGGAAATGGCGATCTCCCGACCAATGATGACGGCGGCGGCCACCGCCAGCAGCATGCCGCCCGGGTTATCCACCAGCAACACCAGGGCCGTGGCCACCATCAGTTTGTCCGCCACCGGGTCCAGGAAAGCGCCGAAGCTGGAGGTCTGCCCCAGACGCCGCGCCAGATAACCATCCAGCCAGTCCGTGATGCCGGCCAGGGCAAAGATCATGGCACTCACCGGACCGGATAGGGGGTGCGGATAGTAATAGGCCACCACGATCAGAGGGATCAGGCCGATACGCATCCAGGTGAGAAGATTGGGAATCGAAAATGTCATGGATCAGTCGTCATGTAGCGAATCGAAAATCTGCTGCGCCAGCTTGCGACTGATGCCGGGAACCTTGGCGAGCGCTTCCACGTCGGCGCGGCACACACCCTGAAGTCCGCCGAAGTGCTTCAGTAACTGCTGGCGTCGCTTGGGACCCATGCCGTGTATCTGCTCCAGCGGTGAGGTACTGCGGGCCTTGGCCCGGCGCTGCCGATGCCCGGTAATGGCAAAGCGGTGGGCCTCGTCACGAATCTGCTGGATGAGATGCAGTGCCCTGGAGCCCGGCGGCAGTATAGACGGCCGGGCCGCATCGCTCAAGATCAGGGTTTCCGTTCCGGGCCGCCGGTCTTCGCCCTTGGCCACCCCGACCACCATGACACCACTGACCTGCAGCGTCTCCAGCACCTCCAGGGCCTGACGCACCTGCCCCTTGCCACCGTCAATGAAAAGGATGTCCGGCAACTTGCCCTCTCCGGCCTTGAGACGGGTATAGCGGCGCATGAGGGCCTGGCGCATGGCGGCATAGTCGTCCCCCGGGGTGATGTCCTTGATGTTGAAGCGGCGGTAGTCGGACTTGACCGGCCCCTCCCCGTCAAAGACCACACAGGAGGCCACCGTGGCCTCACCCTGGGTGTGACTGATGTCGAAGCACTCCATTCGCTGCGGTGGCTCGTCCAAGTCCAGGACATCCTGCAGGGCCTCCAGGCGTTCACGCATGCCGGCCCGCCCCGCCAGACGGGTGGCCAAGGTCATCTGCGCATTGCGCGTTGCCATCTCCAGCCAGCGGGCACGATCCCCCCGCACATTCCAGGACAGCGTCACCCTCTGCCCACGCCGCAGGGTCAGCATATCCTGCAATACGGCGCGGTCCTCGGGCTCATGACTGAGAATGACCTGGGGCGGCACTTCACGGCTCAGATAGAACTGCCCGAGAAACGCGGTCATCAATGACTCGGAGGCGGTTTCTTCCGGCACGCGAGGAAACAGCGAGCGGTTACCCAGATTCAACCCCCCACGAATGGAGAACACCTGGACACAGACCTCCCCGGCCTCCCGGGCGATGGCGATGATATCCACATCGCCGCCTTCCCCGCTGACGTACTGACGCTCGGACAGCTGCCGCAGCCGTGCAATCTGATCCCGGACCCGGGCGGCGTGCTCATAGTCCAGGGCGGCGGCGGCCCGTTCCATTGCCTGCACCAGGTCCGCGATGACCTGTTCACTGCGCCCCTCCAGAAAGTCCACTGCATGCGCCACATCCGCGGCGTAGGCCACCGGATCGATCAGGCCGACGCAGGGGCCGCTGCAACGCTGGATCTGATGCTGCAGGCAGGCCCGGGAGCGGTTCTGAAAGAAACTGTCCTCACAGGGACGGATCAGGAACAGCCTCTGCAGCAGATGGATGGTTTCGCGGACCGCACGGCCCGAAGGATAGGGTCCGAAATACCGTCCGGGTGCCTTACGGGCGCCGCGGTGAAAGGCCAAGCGGGGATAGTCGTGACGGGAGATGAAGATATAAGGGTAGGACTTGTCGTCCCGAAAGATGATGTTGTAGCGGGGGCGCTGTTCCTTGATCAAGTTGTTTTCCAGCAACAGGGCCTCGGCCTCGCTGCGGGTGACAATGACCTGGACATCCCGAATCCGGGCCACCATGGCGGCAATCCGGGGGCTGGCCACCGTGCGGCGAAAGTAGCTGGACACCCGCTTCTTCAGGTTCTTTGCCTTGCCCACATAAAGCACGACCCCGCCCTCCCCCAGCATCTGGTAGACCCCGGGCTGGGTAGTGAGGTCGGCCAGAAAGCGGCGTGGATCAAATGCCTCGGACGGTGAGCCTTCGCTGATGATCATGAACCATCCAGATGCCGCTTCACCTGCTCAAAGACCGCCCTGAACATGGGGGCCGTCAGACGACCCGTCTGGGTGTTGTATCGACTGCAGTGGTAGGAGTCCACCAGCGTGAGCCCGCCGGTCAGGGCGTGTTCACGGCCGTGACCAAACCGATGGGCACACTGGCGCAACCCCAGGGCACGCAGCACGGCATTGTGGGCCAGAGTACCCAGGGCCAGCACCACACTGCCCCGGGCAAGCAGGGCCAGCTCCCGGGCCAGGTAATCGTTGCAGGCCCGCACCTCGCTGATTAGCGGCTTGTTCTCAGGCGGCAGGCACTTGACGGCATTGGTGATGCGGCAGTCCCGCAGCACCAATCCATCATCGCAGCGGACTGACTCGGGCGCACTGCCGAAACCCATGTCAAAGAGGGTCTGATAGAGCAGGATACCGGCATGATCGCCCGTGAATGGTCGCCCGGAGGCGTTGGCGCCATGCATCCCCGGAGCCAGTCCCACGATCAGCAACCGGGCATCGGGATCACCAAACGGGGGCACAGGGGCGGTGTGGTAGCCGGGATGACGGGCACGCACCCGGCTCAGAAAATCCACCAGCCGAGGACAACGGGCGCAAGCCGGAGCAAAGCAGTCCGGAGGAACGGGATACATAGGATTCATCAATCTGAGGATGAGGAAGGGCTAATGATACCGCGGTCGATGGCCATGCGGAAAAGCTCCATGTCCGATGCACACCCGAGCTTTTCACGCAAACGCGCCTTGTAGGTACTGACCGTCTTCACGTTCAGACCCAGCCGGTTGGCGATCTCCTGAGGCCGATGGCCCTCCACCATCAGCACCAGGATCTGGCGTTCCCGATGGGAGAGCCGGGCCAGGGGATCGACGGCCCCACCGCCGGTTTCCGCCAGTTGCCGGGCGACCCTGGGCGTGACATGCCGGTCGCCCCGCATGGCCAGACGGATGGCCTGGAGCAGCTCATCCTCCTGACACCCCTTGCTCAGATAGCCGGCCACCCCCGTGTCCAGCATCCAGCGGGGATAAGGCCCCTCCTCTTCCACGGTCAGGGCAATCACCTTGAGACCCGGCCGCAACGCCAAGGCCTTGCGGGTTGCCTCAAGCCCGCCCATGCCGGGCATGTTGAGGTCCATCAGGACCACGTCCGGCCGCAGACGTACCAGTTGCTCCAGGGCCTCCTCACCGGAGGCGGCCTCACCGACCACCTTGATACCGGTCCTTTCCGTCTGCGCTTCCAGCAGTCCACGAATGGCGCGACGCACCAGCAGATGATCATCCACCAGCATCACGTCCACCATGAGGGAGGGATTTTCAGTGCTGTCCATGGCTTCCCCTGCGGCACAAATCCCGGTTGAGGAAGGCATGTCTCACCAGTCCTTGTAGGGATGCCGGACCAGGCTTGTATTGTAATAGCGGACATCATGGGAGACCTCTGCTCCCGCCCAGGGCGGCAACCCGGGTGACTCGCCCGCATGCTGCAGTTCCACTTCGGCCACCACCAGCCCCGCATTGTCGCCCTCGAAGACATCCACCTCCCATACATGCTCCCCATGGGGCACGTAGTGACGGGTTTTTTCGATCAGAGGATGAATGCAGAGGGTGTCCAGCAGTTCCCGCGCATCCTGAGCCGGGATGGCATATTCGAACTCCTGGCGCTGGATCCCCAGGGTGGCGCTCTTGATATTGAGATGAGCCGTGTCGTCGGAAACCCTGATCCGGATCGAGGTCCGCTCGTTACCGCAGAGATAGCCCTGGCGATACTGCACGCTCTTGGTCACCTGGTCTTTCCAGACGTCTGAAACCACGAGGAATTTTTTTTCGATTTCCTGTCCCATGGCGATCGGCGGACACCCCTTCGGTGGATATGCGGATCATGCTACCACGATTTGCAAGGATTTCGGATGGCGGATGACGCAACGCAACAATCAGAAATGAAGCAGTGCCGATCCCCAGGTAAAGCCGCCGCCGAAGGCCTCCATGAGCACCAGGTCACCCCGCTTGATCCGCCCGTCACGCACCGCAACATCCAGCGCCATCGGCACCGAGGCAGCGGAGGTATTACCGTGCTTTTCCACCGTCACAATCACCTTGTCCATGGGCATCTTGAGTTTGCGGGCGGTCGCCTGAATGATCCGGATATTGGCCTGATGGGGGATCAGCCAGTCCACCCGGGACTGCTCGATACCGCTGGCCTCCAGGGTTTCCTCGACGATGCGCCCCAGGGTATTGACCGCCCATTTGAAGACCTCATTGCCCTTCATCTGCAGGTAGGCCTCACCGGCCACCATATCGGCATAGCCCTTGCCGACGCCGCGGGGCACACTGAGGAGGCTCTCGTAACGACCATCGGCATGGAGGTGGGTCGCCAGGATGCCCGGCTCTTCCGAGGCTTCCAGAATCACCGCCCCCGCACCATCCCCGAACAGGACGCAGGTGCCCCGGTCATTCCAGTCCAGGATACGGGAGATGGTTTCGGCACCGACCACCAGGGCGCAGCGGGCACTGCCGGACCGGATGAACTGGTTGGCCACGCCCAGGGCATAGACAAAACCGGTACACACCGCCTGGATATCAAAGGCGGCGCAGCCGTTGTGAACACCCAGCCGCTGCTGCAGCAGGCAGGCGGTGCTGGGAAACACCTGATCCGGCGTCGTGGTGCCGACAATGATGAGATCAATATCCTCCGGACGGCGTCCCGCCATGGCCAGGGCGGCAAGCGCCGCCTGCGCCGCCAGATCGCAGGTGGTCTCGTCGGCGGCGACGATGTGGCGCTGCCCGATGCCGGTGCGTTCACGGATCCATTCATCGGAGGTTTCCACGATCTTTTCCAGATCGTGATTGGTCAGCACTTTTTCCGGAAGATAACTCCCGGTACCTGTAATCCGGGAGTAGATCACTGTTGGTTCGCCTCTTTGAGCAGTTCTTCCAGCCGCTTGTCGATGCGTTGCGGCACCCGTTTCTGTGCCTCCAGACGGGCGATACGGATGGCATTCTCGAATGCCACGGCATCGGCACCGCCATGACTCTTGATCACCACCCCCTGCAGCCCCAACAGGCTGGCGCCGTTATAGGCGCGAGGGTCAATGCGCTTGCGAAAGGCCTTCAGTACCGGCATGGCGACCAGCGCGGCCAGCTTGCTGTACAGGCTGCCCGAAAACTCGTTGCGCATGTAGTGTGACACCATGCGTGCCACCCCTTCACTGGTCTTGAGGGCCACGTTGCCCACGAAACCATCGCAGACCACCACGTCCACATCGCCACAATAGATGTCGTTGCCTTCCACGAAGCCGATATAGTTCAGGTGGCTGGCCTCCAGCATCCGCGCCGCCTCCTTGACCTGATCGTTACCCTTGATCTCCTCCTCGCCGATGTTCAGCAGACCGACACGGGGCGAGACAATATTGTCCACCGCACTGGCCAGCTCGGACCCCATCACCGCAAACTGATAGAGATGGGTGGCGGTGCAGTCCACATTGGCCCCCAGATCCAGCATGTGGGTGTGGCCCTTGATGGCGGGAATGGCGGTAATGATGGCGGGCCGATCGATACCCGGCAGGGTCTTGAGCACATAGCGCGCAGTGGCCATGAGGGCTCCGGTATTGCCCGCGCTGACGCAGGCATCGGCCTGCTGGTGCTTGACCAGGTTGATGGCCACCCGCATGGATGAGTCTTTTTTGTTGCGCAGGGCCTGGGAAGGCGGCTCATCCATGCCCACCACCTGGCCTGCGTGATGCAGGCGTAGCCGGTCGGAAGGCGCCTTTCCGCAGGTAGCCAGTTCCTGCCCGACACGCTCCTTATCACCCACCAGGATCAGGTGGATGTCGGAAAACTCCTCCAGGGCCTTGACTGCCGCAGGGACAACCACGTGGGCACCATGATCACCGCCCATGGCATCCAGTGCGATGGTAAAGATTCCGCTCATGGGATAACCTGCTTTGAATAAGCGCGAATAAGCATCGTGGACGAAGCATCCACGATGCCCATGGAATACAGCCCGCGGCTCCATCCGGTAGGCGGCACGACGCGGGCAGGATGACACACGCGCCGGCCCAATGCGAGCCGCTGCCCCTGACGAGGCAGACTGCCGACCGGATCTGCGATCAGGTCGGCAAACGTCTTACTCTTCGTCCTGCTCTTCCTTGGCCTTGATCACCTGGCGGCCACGGTAGAAACCGTCGGCACTGATGTGGTGACGGCGATGGATCTCACCGGTGGTGGGTTCGGTGGACAGGGTGGGACCCTTCAGCGCGTCGTGAGAACGACGCATGCCCCGGCGGGAAGGGGTGGTGCGACCTTGTGCAACAGCCATGGTGTCATCTCCAATCTATACATACGGATTCATCTAATGCCCCACGGGTCCCGACCGGAACCCGGGGGGCATGGGGTGTTTCAACTGTCGCCATCCTGTTCGCCCTTGAGGCGACCCAGCACGGCAAACGGGTTGTTCTCTTCTGTTTTGTGTGCGGCCTTCACGTCCCGGCTGCTGAACTCAGGCTGGAACCGTACGGCACAGTCCTGAAGCGGGTGCAGGGACACCACCGGCAGGCACAGCATCAGCTCGTCCTCCACCAGCGCCGCCAGGTTAAGCCGTTCGTCACCGACCACCAGCACGTCTTCCTCGTCCAGGGCGCCGGCCGTGTGACGATCTTCCTGCACCAGCCGCATCTCGAAGCGGGTGTCCACGGGCAGGGCCATGGGTTCCAGACAACGCTGACACAGGGGCGCCAGTTCGGCCACCACATGTCCGGTCACCCGGGGCCTGCCGGATGCTCCCCGGTCAAAGCACAACACCACCCGGCACAGACCGTGAGCCGATCGGCCCATTGCCTCCGCCAGACGCGCCATGGCGGTAAGATCAAGTACGCCGTCCAGGACACGGGACTTGTCCGCAAGACGGAAGGGATCGACCAGTTCGGGCAGCAGGCTGTCGGACATAAGCGCGCAATTCTAAAGGCCTTCTCGCACCAGTGTCAAAAGCAATCTGCCGCCTTTTGCTTGAAAACCCCTGCCCTGTTCAAGGATACTGAGTACTTTGCTTATAACGTGCGGGATGCTTGCGTGATAAATAAGTTACTGATTGCCAACCGTGGTGAGATCGCCGTTCGCATCATCCGGGCCTGCGCGGAAATGGGGATTACCTCGGTGGCGGTCTACACTGACGCCGACCGTCACAGCCTTCATGTCAAGAAGGCCGATGAATCCTACTCTCTCGGCCCCGACTCCCTCTCCGGCTATCTGAATGTCCATCGCCTGGTGAACGTGGCCCGTAGCGCCGGCTGCGACGCCATCCATCCCGGCTACGGCTTTTTGTCGGAGAATCCCCAGTTTGCCCAGGCCTGCGCCCGGCGGGGGATTCAGTTCGTGGGGCCGGACGCAGACATCATCCGGCGCATGGGCGACAAGGTCGCCGCCCGGGAGGCCATGATCGCCGCGGGCGTCCCCGTGATTCCCGGCAGCGAAGGCAACCTCAAGGATGTGGAGGAAGCCGCCGTCCTGGCCCGGGAGATCGGCTACCCGATCATGCTCAAGGCCACTAACGGCGGTGGTGGCCGCGGTATCCGCCGCTGTGATGACGAGGCCGGCCTGCGCCGCAACTATGAGCGGGTGCGCTCCGAGGCCACCAAGGCCTTCGGCAGCACCGAGATCTTCATGGAGAAAGCCATCATCAATCCGCGCCATATCGAGGCGCAGATCCTGGCCGATCGCCACGGCAACGTGATCCATCTGTTCGAGCGTGACTGTTCCATTCAGCGCCGCCACCAGAAGCTGGTGGAAATCGCCCCTTCCCCCCAGCTCTCCGAGGCCCAGCGCCATGAAGTGGGGGAACTGGCGGTACGGGCGGCCAGGGCGGTGAACTATGAAAACGCCGGCACGGTGGAATTCCTCATGGATGCCGACGGGCGTTTCTATTTCATGGAGATGAATACCCGCCTGCAGGTGGAACACCCGGTCACGGAAATGATCACCGGCATCGACATCGTCCAGGAACAGCTGCGGGTCGCCGCCGGGCTACCCCTGACCTATACCCAGAGTCAGGTCACCCGCCGGGGCTTTGCGGTGGAGTTTCGCATCAACGCCGAAGATCCCAAGAACGACTTCCTGCCCAGTTTCGGCCGTATCACCCGCTACTTCGCCCCCGGCGGACCGGGGGTTCGCACCGATGGTGCCATCTACACCGGCTACCACATCCCGCCCCATTATGACTCCATGTGCGCCAAGCTCATCGTCTGGGCCATGGACTGGGAGAGCCTGATCCGCCGTGCCCGTCGCGCCCTGGGCGACATGGGCGTCTACGGGGTGAAAACCACCATCCCCTACCACCTGGAAATCCTCAACAGCGAGGCCTTCCGCAGGGGCAATTTCGACACCGGCTATGTGGACGCCCACCCCGAACTGACCGACTACTCCGTACGCAGACCGACCCGCGAACTGGCTGCCGTCATCGCCGCCGCCATCACGGCTCACAAGGGTCTTTAAGACAAAAGGTATTGATAGATGTCCAAGGTAACGATTACTGACCTGACCCTGCGTGACGGCCACCAGAGCCTGATCGCCACCCGCATGCGCACGGAAGACATGCTCCCCATCTGCGACAAGCTGGATGCGGTGGGCTTCTGGTCCCTGGAGGTCTGGGGCGGCGCCACCTTTGATACCTGCCTGCGGTTTCTCAAGGAGGACCCGTGGGAACGCCTGCGCAAGCTGCGCGAGGCCCTGCCCAACACCCGACTGCAAATGCTGCTGCGGGGCCAGAACCTGCTGGGCTATCGCCATTACGCCGATGACGTGGTGCGGGACTTCGTCGCCCGCTGCGCCGACAACGGTATGGACGTTTTCCGCATCTTCGACGCCATGAACGATACCCGCAATGTGCAGGTCTCCATCGAGGCGGTGAAAAAGGCGGGCAAGCATGCCCAGGGCGCCATCAGCTATACCACCAGCCCGGTGCACACCCTGGACCAGTTCGTGACCATGGCCCGGGAGATGGTGGAGATGGGCTGCGACAGCATCGCCATCAAGGACATGGCGGGCCTGCTTACCCCCCGGGCCGCCGGCGAGATCACCGCCGCCCTGGTGGATGCGGTGAAGGTGCCCGTACACCTGCACACCCACGCCACCGCCGGTCTGTCGGAGATGTGCCACCTCAAGGCCATCGAAAACGGCTGCAGCAACATCAACACCGCCATGTCCGCCTTTGCCGGCGGCACCAGCCATGCGCCCACCGAGAGCATGGTGGCGGCATTGCGGGATACCGAGTACGACACCGGCCTGGACCTGAACCTGCTGCAGGAGATCGGCTTCTATTTCCACGAGATTCGCAAGAAATACCACCAGTTCGAGAGTGAATATACCGGCGTGGACACCCGGGTGCAGACCACCCAAGTCCCCGGCGGCATGATCTCCAACCTCATCAGCCAGCTCAAGGCCCAGGGCGCCCTGGACAAGGTGAACGCGGTGATGGCCGAAATCCCGCGGGTACGCGAGGACCTGGGCTACCCGCCGCTGGTCACCCCCACCTCTCAGATCGTGGGCACCCAGGCGGTGATGAACGTCCTCACCGAGTCCCGCTACAAGACCATCACCAACGAAGTGAAGCTCTACCTGCAGGGCCGCTACGGCCGCACCCCCGGCCACGTCAACAGCGTGGTGCGGCAAAAGGCCATCGGTCACGCCGACGTTATCGAATGCAGGCCGGCGGACCTGCTGGACGACGAAATGGATGCCCTGCGCAAC
The DNA here is from genome assembly GCF_022227785.1 of Ectothiorhodospira lacustris. Classification (NCBI taxonomy): domain Bacteria; kingdom Pseudomonadati; phylum Pseudomonadota; class Gammaproteobacteria; order Chromatiales; family Ectothiorhodospiraceae; genus Ectothiorhodospira; species Ectothiorhodospira lacustris. The sequence continues at coordinate 36,709 of NZ_JAJNQM010000026.1, forward strand.
CAGATCGGTGAACTGGCCCAGTCCGAGGAAGACGTCCTCATCTATGCCATGTTCCCGGAAATCGGCCGGGAGTTCCTGCAACAGCGCCGGGATGGCAAGCTGGTCCCCGAGCCCCTGGAACCCCTGGGCGGCCAGGGTGATGAAAAGAACGCCCCGGTGGAATTCAAGGCCACTCTGCACGGCGAGACCTACCACATCAAGCTCACCGGCACCGGCCACAAGCGTGATCACATGCGTCCCTTCTACGTGACCGTGGACGGCATGCCGGAAGAGATCGTCATCGAGACCCTGGACGAGATCCTGGTGGACGGAGAAGGTGGCGCCCGGCGCGGGGGGGGGCAGGGCAGTGGACGCCCCCGGGCCACCAAGCCCGGCCACGTCACCACGTCCATGCCGGGCACCATCATCGACGTGCTGGTGAAGGAAGGTGATACGGTCAAGCCCGGTGACGGCGTGCTGATCCTGGAGGCCATGAAGATGGAAACCGAGGTTCAGGCTCCGGTGGGCGGCGTGGTCAAGGCCATTCACGTGGCCAAGGGCGATAGCGTCAACCCGGACGATGCCCTGGTGGAAATCGAGGAGGCCTGATGGACCGGGCACCCCGCACCTTGGTCCTGGGCTCCACCTCGCCGTTCCGGCGTGAACTGCTGGAGCGGCTGGGGTTGGCTTTTGCGACCTGCGCCCCCGACGTGGACGAGACCCCCCGGTCGAGAGAATCTCCCGAGGCCATGGTGGCCCGCCTGGCCCGGGCCAAGGCGGAAGCGGTCCGGGACCGCTTCCCCGACGCCCTCATCATCGGCTCGGATCAGTGCGCGGAACTGGATGGTCGCATCCTGGGCAAGCCCGGCGGCCATGACCGGGCCGTGGCCCAACTGAGCGCAGCCTCGGGACGCAGCGTGGCCTTTCATACCGGCCTGTGCCTGCTGGATGCCGGAAGCGGTGAACGACAGGAGGCAGTGGTGCCCTTCCGGGTGCATTTCCGCGCGCTGAGCCGGGGAGAGATCGAGGATTACGTGCGCCGGGAAAAGCCCTACGGCTGTGCCGGCAGCTTCAAGTCGGAAGGCCTGGGCATTGCCCTGTTCGAGCGCCTGGAAGGCGATGACCCCACGGCCCTGATCGGTCTGCCCCTGATCCGTTTATGCCGGATGCTGGCCCGGGCCGGGATCCCGGTCCTGGGCAACCCGGCAGCCGACTGCCCCTGAGGATGTTCCGGATGAGTCATTCCCGCAACTTTGGGTGTCATTCCCGCGGCTTTGGGCATCATTCCTGCGGCTTTGGGCGTCATTCCTGCGGCTTTGGGCGTCATTCCCGCGAAAGCGGGAACCCAGTGACGGCGTGGAAACCCTGGACTCCCGCGCGGGAGTGATGACAGGCCCCCCCAAGGGTGCCGGCAAGAGCCCTTCACCACTGGCTCGGTAGGCTTTATCTGAAATTTGCCTGAAAAGTGATATTCGCTGCTATTGAGGCGGCAATCAAACAAGCATGAATTTTTCAAATTTAAACATAAAAACCAATGACTTAAAATATTCAATCAAAGACTTTTGATTGCCGGGTTGGTATTAGTGGGGCACGGAAAACGTCACCAGATCCACATCGCCTTCCGTCACGGGGCGCCCGAGACTGATGACCCCCTCCCCCACCAGCGGTAGCTCCTCACCATTGAGCAGACAGATCTCGTCCATGCCGTGGATGCGGACATAGGTGCCATTGGTGCTTTGATCCACCAACACGAACTTGCCCTTGCGGTAGATCACCCGCGCATGGTGACGGGAGGCAACGGGCACATTCACCACCAGGTCACAGTCGGCACTGCGGCCGACCACAAAGACCCGCGCCCCAGCCTTGAACTCATGCTTATCCCCATGCACCGAGAAGGCCATGACCGCGTCGAGGTTGTACAGCGCACGCACCGCCTCAGCACTGATGCGCTGAGTCGGAGAGCCTTCTTCATGCTCATCATCTGGAATGCCGGGAACAGACTTCATCTGCGAACCACCCTTGTTCTGCAAAATATTTTTGTAAGGATTCTACATCGACTTTGCAAAAGGTTCTGTGATGGCCTGCTGAATTCATCCAGACTAGCTTTGACGTCCTCCTCTCCCAGAAGGAAGATGATTCCTACGGCGAGGC